>NZ_JASCPA010000110.1:0-5533 GCF_029959715.1 Pseudomonas sp. PS02288
TCCGGTTTACCAGAAACCGCCCCCCCTAAAACCCCGCGGGGGGGGGCGCCGCCGCGCCGGGGCGCGGCGGCCATGGCGGATCAGGATGCCTTGTTGGATTCTTCGGCTGCCTTGATCAGATCGGCGCCGATCTCGCCCTGGAATTTCTCCCAGACCGGACGCATGGCTTCACGCCACTCGGCACGCTGCTCGGGCGTCAGCTGGATGATCTCGCTGGTCTTGGCGTCGATGATCTTCTGCTTGGACGACTGGTTCAGCGCCTCGGCTTGCTTGTTCACCTCGACCGACACCTCGGCCATGATCTCTTCGAGTTGCGGGCGGATGTCATCCGGCAGCCCTTTCCAGAACTTGGCATTGGTGATCACCATGTAGTCGATCAGGCCATGGTCGGACTCGGTGAAATACTTCTGCACCTCGTTCACCTTCTGGCTTTCGTAGTTCGACCAGGTGTTCTCGGTGCCGTTGACCACGCCGGTCTGCAGGCCCTGATAGACCTCGGCGAAGCTCATCTTGCGCGGGTTGGCGCGCACCGCCTTGAACTGCTCCTCGAGCACGCTGGAGGCCTGCACGCGGAATTTCAGGCCGCGAGCATCCTTGGGTTCGCGCAGCGGCTTGTTCGCCGACAGTTGCTTCATCCCGTTGTGCCAGTAAGCCAGGCCGAGGATGTTCTTGTCCTCCATCGAGGTCAGCAGTTCCTTGCCCTGCGGGCCGTGCTGGAAGCGGTCGACCGCGGCGATGTTGTCGAAGAGGAACGGCAGATCGAAGATCTGCACCTTCTTGGTGTACTGCTCGAACTTGGCCAGCGAAGGCGCCAGCAGTTGCACGTCGCCGAGCAGCAAGGCCTCCATTTCCTTGCCGTCGCCGAACAGAGACGAGTTCGGGTAGACCTCGACCCGCACCTTGCCTGGCAGGCGTTCTTCCGCGAGTTTCTTGAACAGGTTGGCGCCCTGCCCCTTCGGCGTGCCGTCGGCGACCACGTGGGCGAATTTGATGACGATGGGATCGGCCGCCTGGGCGAAGCCGGAAACGCCGAGGGCGAGCGTAGCGGCGCAGAGCAGCGCCTTGGGGAGCTTGAGCATGAAGTCACCTTTTATTGTTTTTGGAATGTTGGATAAAACATCCACCGCCGAACGATAGACCCAAGCCGAGGAAACGGCCCGAATGTAATCCAATAGCAGGAGGAAGACTCTGGCTACTGGATTCGTCGCTCAATGGCGAAGGCTTTTCCCAGTAAAGCGATTATCAGGGTGCATAAGCCGGCGCGTTTCGTAAATTAGCTTTTTTATAATCCGGCGTTCGTCATTCGCGAACACCAATCCGGGCGTCGCCAACGCGATGGCGAAGTGCCCGATTTCCGCGCACTCCAGCGCTGCGCACATATCCCGTTACATCAAAAGCAGCAGCGCACTACCGACCAAAGTCTTAGTGCGCCGTAGCGCTGCTCAGAGCCTAGAGAACGCCAGCAGCCTTTGTGCACGGGCCAATACGGGCGCATCGACCATCTGTCCGTCGACCTGATAGGCCCCCGCGCCGCCACTGCCGGCATCGATGACCCGTTGCGCCCAGGCCAGCTCCTCGGCGCTGGGCGCCAACGCCTGGTGAATCACCTCGACCTGCCGGGGATGAATGCACAAGGCGCCGGCGAAGCCCATGGCCGCCGCCAGGCGGATCGACGCACGCAGCCCCTCGGTATCACCGATGGCCGGATGCACGCCGTCCAGCGGCGCGGCCAGCCCGGCCCCGCGCGAGTGCAGCAGCACCGCGTAGCGCGCCTGGTCCAGCACGCGTCCAGCGCCCTCGCTGCCGCTTTGCAGATTGAGGTCCAGGGCCAGGTCCAGGCCGCCGAACGACAGGCGCTCCACACCCGGCGCGCCGGCGATCTCGGCCAGCGCCAGCAGGCCGCGCGCGCTCTCGATGATCGGCCACACCGGCTTGCCGACGGCGGCCACTGCAGCCACCTGCACGGCGCTTTCCACCTTGGGCAGCAGCACGCCGACGACGCCCGCCTGGGCCTTGCAGAACGCCAGGTCGGCGGCGTGCTCGGCGTGTTCCGGGGCGTTCACCCGCACCAGCAGGCGCACGCCGGGTTCGGCCGCGAGGAACGCCGCCAGGTTGTCGCGCGCCTGGCGCTTGAGCGGCTCCTCGACGGCGTCCTCGAAATCGACGATGACAGTATCGGCGCCACTGGCCAGCGCCTTGGCGAAACGCTCCGGGCGACTGCCGGGCACGAACAGGGCCGTGCGAAGGGGGGATGGACTCATGGTTCTTCTCGTGTTGTGGCGGGGAGCGTGGCGCTCCCCGGTCCTCTCCCGCAGGAAGAGGAGTCGTTGGGACGACGTGGCGCCTAGATGACGCCGCTGTCGCGCAGGCGCTCCACCTCGTCGCTGGAGTAACCGAGCCCGGCGAGAATCTGCGCCGAATGCTGGCCGAGGCCGGGCACGGCGTCCATGCGCGGGATGAAGGCGTTGCTGCGCCCCGGCGGCAGCAGCGACGGGAGCGTGCCCGCCGGGCTGTCGATCTCGCGCCAGCCGTCGCGCGCCTTGAGCTGCGGATGGGCCCAGACACCGGCCATGTCATTGACGTGGGCGTTGGCGATCTGCGCCTGCTCCAGGCGCTCGATCACCTGCTCGGCGCTGAGTTTGGCGAAGGACTCGACGATGATCCCGCGCAATTCGGCGCGATTGGTCGAGCGCTTGAAGTTGGCCGAGAAACGCTCGTCCACCGCCAGCTCCGGCTGCAGCAGCACCTTGTCGCAGAACGCCGCCCACTCGCGCTCATTCTGCAGGCCGAGCATCACCGTGCCGCCGTCGCCGGCCGGGAACGGGCCGTAGGGATAGATCGTCGAGTGCGCGGCGCCGGCACGCGGCGGCGGGGTCGCGCCTTCGTAGGCGTAGTACATCGGGTAGCCCATCCACTCGACCAGGCTTTCCAGCATGGTCACGTCGATACGGCTGCCCTTGCCGGTGCGGCCGCGCAGCAGCAGTGCGGAGAGAATGCTGCTGTAGGCGTACATGCCGGCGGCGATGTCGGCGATCGAGCAGCCGGCCTTGGCCATTTCCTCCTCGCCCGGCCCGCCGGTGACGGACAGGAAGCCGCCCTCGCTCTGGATCAGCAGGTCGTAGGCCTTCTTCTTCTCGTAGGGGCCGCCCTCGCCGTAGCCGGAGATGTCGCAGACGATCAGCTTCGGGAAGCGCTCGTGCAGCGCCTCGAAAGACAGCCCCATGCGCGCCGCGGCGCCGGGCGCAAGGTTCTGCACCAGCACGTCGGCGTCCTCCAGCAGCGCGTCGAGGATCTTCGTCGCGTCGTCCTGCTTGAGGTCCAGGCTGAGGCTTTCCTTCGAGCGGTTGGTCCAGACGAAGTGCGAGGCCAGGCCGTTGACGCGCTCGTCGTAGCCACGGGCGAAGTCGCCGACGCCGGGGCGCTCGACCTTGATCACGCGAGCGCCGAGGTCGGCCAGCTGGCGGGTGCAGAAAGGCGCGGCGATGGCGTGCTCCAGGCTGACCACGGTGATGCCGTCCAACGGACGCGGGTTGTGTGCGATGTCGTTCATTTCCGGTTCCTGCGTTTCTTGTTTGTGGCCGCGGCGCCGGCCGCGTCGGTGGATCGATGAAGCGCATCCACCCTACGCCTCGTTCGTGGCCGCGGCGCCCGTAGGGTGCGCTATGCGCACCAACCCGTGATTCAGGCCAGCACGCCGAGGTCGTCCAGCTCGCGCAGGCGCCAGACCAGGGCGATCAGCTCGCCGGCCTGCTCGGGCGAACGCGCGCCGGCGAAGGCCAGCAGGCGGCGGAACTTGTCTTCAAGTTCGGGACGGCTGAGGGTGTTGCCCGGATCGCCCTTCGGCTCGTCGATGGCGGCGGACAGCCGGCGCCCGTCGGTGGTCGTCACCTCGACCCGGCCGAGCCAGCGCGCCGGGTAGGCGCCGTCGACCTCGGGATCGAGCTGCATGCTGACCTTCTCGCGGAACGCCGATACGTTCGGGTCGGTCAGCGCCAGGGTATGGAATTCGGTGAGCTGCGCCTTGCCGTGCACGGCGATCAGGCCCAGCACGGTGCCCATGGAAAACTTCGCCTGGTGCACGGTCTGCGGCACCACCACGCGACCGAGCACGTCGATGGCGCCCTGGTGCACGCGTGTGGTGACCTGCTCGATCTGCTCATGGCTCAGCCCTTCGCGCTGCATCAGCTGCAGCAGGGCGTCGGCGGCCGGATGGGTGTGACGGCAGGAGGCGTGAAACTTGAACGAGGTCTCCACCAGCGCCCAGCGGCTGCCGAGCCGGTCGGACAGTTTGCTCGGGTCGGCATCGCTGGACATCCCGGCGGCCATGCCCTGCTCGCCCTCGAGGATGTTGCGCGCGCCGGTCAGGCCGTCCTCGGTCAGGTAGGCGGCGAGCAGCCCGTCGGCGGCGGCCTTGGCCGTGTGCAGCTGCTTGGAGTCCGCCGCGTCGCGGAGGAACTCCCAGAGTCCGGCGGCCTGGGTGCCGGCGTTGCCGAGCAGGTTGACGAACTGTTCTTGGTTGAATTCCAGCAGCTTGCCGACCGCCACCGCCGCGGCGAGGGTGCCGACCGTGGCGGTGGTGTGGAAGATGCGGTAGTGCGAGCGACCCATGAATTCGCCGATGCGGATGCCCGCCTCGTAACCGGCCAGCGCCGCCAGCAGCAGCGCGCGGCCGGACTTGCCACGGTCCTGCGCGGCGGCCAGCACGGCGGGGAACACCACCGTCGCCGGG
The DNA here is from genome assembly GCF_029959715.1 of Pseudomonas sp. PS02288. Classification (NCBI taxonomy): domain Bacteria; kingdom Pseudomonadati; phylum Pseudomonadota; class Gammaproteobacteria; order Pseudomonadales; family Pseudomonadaceae; genus Pseudomonas; species Pseudomonas sp. PS02288. The sequence continues at coordinate 4,730 of NZ_JASCPA010000110.1, forward strand.
TGCAGCACCGAGCTGTTGTGCAGGTCGTCCTGCTCGACCAGGTGCGAGCTGGCGCCGTTCACCAGGGCGGCGAAATACGCCGAGCTGCGGCTGCCGCTGACCAGGATGTTCGCCGGGCCGCTGGCCGGGCCCATCTTCTGCGCATAGCGCTCGAACAGCGGAATCGGGTGCGAGCCCTGGCTGGCCAGCGCCGAGCCGAGCCAGTCGAGGAACAGGTCCTCGGTGCGCGCCAGCACCGCCTCGGGCACGTCTTCATACGCGAGATCGGCCAGGAAGGCGGTCAGTTGCCGGGTGTGTTCGCTCATTGTTGTTGTCCTTCGTCCAGCGGATTCGAGAGTTCGATCAGGTTGAAATCGGGGTCGCGCACGTAGACCGAGCGGATCGGCTGCGTAGCGCCGGTGCGTCGCACCGGGCCTTCGAGGATCGCCACGCCTTGCGTTTCAAGGTGCGCAATGACCTCATCCAGCGGCGTGGCGACGATGAAACAGAGGTCCGCCGAGCCCGGCGTCGGGCGCTCGGCCTTGGGCTCGAACTCCTTGCCGGCCTGGTGCAGGTTGATCTTCTGCATGCCGAAACCGAGCGCCTTGCGCCCCTCGCCGAAGGTCACTTCCTGCATGCCCAGCACGCGGGTGTAGAAATCCACCGTGACGTCGAGGTCGGCGACGGTGAGTACCAGGTGATCCAGGTGGTCGATGTGCATCGTTGATCTTCCGTCCAGGCAATCAGTGGCGCGGGGGTTGGTGGGCTGCAGCCCACCCTACAAAGGGGGTCCGGCGTAGGGTGGGCTTCAGCCCACCGCTCTTA
>NZ_JASCPA010000111.1:0-5528 GCF_029959715.1 Pseudomonas sp. PS02288
CGTTGCTCCCCCCCCCACTTCAAATCTTAAACCGCCCGCGCGGGCCGGGGCCCGCGCGCCCGTCAACACAAGGAACAGCGACCATGGCCTTCAACATCCACAACCGCAGCCTGCTCAGCCTGATGCACCACAGCGAGCGCGAACTGTGCTACCTGCTCGACCTGTCGCGGGACCTCAAGCGCGCCAAGTACACCGGCACCGAACGCCAGCACCTGAAAGGCAAGAACATCGCGCTGATCTTCGAGAAGACCTCCACGCGCACCCGCTGCGCCTTCGAGGTGGCGGCCTACGACCAGGGCGCCAACGTTACCTACATCGACCCGAACTCCTCGCAGATCGGCCACAAGGAGAGCATGAAGGACACCGCCCGCGTGCTCGGGCGGATGTACGACGCCATCGAATACCGCGGCTTCAAGCAGGCCATCGTCGAGGAACTGGCGAAATACGCCGGCGTGCCGGTGTTCAACGGCCTGACCGACGAATACCACCCGACGCAGATGATCGCCGACGTGATGACCATGCGCGAACACAGCGACAAGCCGATGCATTCGATCAGCTACGCCTACCTGGGCGACGCGCGCTTCAACATGGGCAAGTCGCTGTTGCTGATCGGCGCCAAGCTCGGCATGGACGTGCGTATCGGCGCGCCCAAGGCGCTGTGGCCGAGCCAGGAACACATCGACGCCTGCCAGGCCTTCGCCGACGCCAGCGGCGCCACCCTGACGCTCACCGAGGACCCGCTGGAAGCGGTCAAGGGCGTCGACTTCATCCACACCGACGTCTGGGTCTCCATGGGTGAACCGGTGGAAGCCTGGGCCGAGCGCATCGGCCAGCTGCTGCCGTACCAGGTCAACGCCGCGCTGATGAAGGCGGCGGGCAACCCGCGGGTGAAGTTCATGCACTGCCTGCCGGCGTTCCACAACTCGGAAACCAAGGTCGGCCAGCAGATCGCCGCGCAGTATCCGAACCTCGCCAACGGCATCGAGGTGACCGAGGAGGTCTTCGAGTCGCCGGCCAACATCGCCTTCGAGCAGGCGGAAAACCGCATGCACACGATCAAGGCGATACTCGTCTCGACCCTCGCCGAAATCTGACCCCCGCGCCCGCGGCGCCCGACGGGTGCGCGGCGGGCCTGACAAGGAGAACCCCATGCGCATCGCCATCGCCCTGGGCGGCAACGCCCTGCTTCGCCGCGGCGAACCCCTGAGCGCGGAAAACCAGCGCGGCAACGTGCGCCTCGCCTGCACGCAGATCGCCAAGGTGGCGGCCGGCAACCAGTTGGTCATCGCCCACGGCAACGGCCCGCAGGTCGGGCTGCTGGCCCTGCAGGGCGCTGCCTACAAGGATGTCGCCAGCTATCCGCTGGACGTCCTCGGCGCCGAAACCGAGGGCATGATCGGCTACATGATCGAACAGGAACTGGGCAACCTGCTGCCTTTCGAGGTGCCCTTCGCCACCCTCCTCACCCAGGTCGAGGTGGACGCCGCGGACCCGGCGTTCGCCGCGCCGAGCAAACCGATCGGCCCGGTGTACGCGCGCGCCGACGCCGAACGCCTGGCCGCCGAGAAGGGCTGGAGCATTGCCGCCGACGGCGAGCACTTCCGCCGCGTGGTCGCCAGCCCCAGGCCCAAGCGGATCTTCGAGCTGCGCCCGCTGAGCTGGCTGCTGGAGAAGGGCTGCGTGGTGATCTGCGCCGGCGGCGGCGGCATCCCGGTGCGCTACGACGCCGAGGGCAAGCTCGAAGGCGTCGAGGCGGTGATCGACAAGGACCTCTGCTCCGCGTTGCTGGCCCGGCAACTGGAGTGCGACCTGCTGGTGATCGCCACCGACGTCGACGGGGTCTACCTGGACTGGGGCACGCCCGACAAGCGCGCCATCGACCAGGCGCGCCCGGACGATCTCGACTCCCTGGACTTCGCCGCCGGCTCCATGGGGCCGAAGGTGCAGGCCGCCTGCGAGTTCGCCCGGCAGACCGGCAAGCCGGCGGTGATCGGCTCGCTGGCCGATATCGAAGCCATCGTCGCCGGAAGCGCCGGGACCCGCGTCGACCTCGGCGCCGCCGCCCTCACCTACCGCTGACCCCCGCCACCGCGCGAAGGCCGCCCGGTCTTCGCGGCCTTTTCGCCGCGCCCCGCCACGCGACTTGCCGACGGATTCAGTGACTCGACGGTCACCGAATTCGTCAGCATGTACATTCGCTTGATCCGACCGCCCCATGAACGGGGCGGCAGACGCACGATTCAACGCCAATAATCGACAGACCGGGGTTTCCCGGCACTGTCTTCCTTGCGTGAGGAGCTACTCGAGTCATGTCTCGCCTACCCGTCATCGTCGGCTTCGGTGGTTACAACTCCGCGGGCCGCAGCTCGTTCCACCACGGCTTCCGCCGCACCGTCATCGAGTCGCTGGACTCCCAGGCGCGCCAGCAGACACTGACCGGCCTGGCCGTGATGATGAAGCTGGTCAGCGTGGTCGACGGCGAATACCGCGACGCCGAGGGCACCGCGCTGACGCCGGCGCAGATCGAGGAGCGCTTCGGCGGGCAGATTCTCGCCTCCACGCTGATCCGCCGGATCGAGAAGCAGCACCTCGACGTGAACGCCGCGCACTGGCACAAGAACCTCGAGATCGGCGGCGCCAACGGCCAGCCATTGAGCTTCACGGTGGCCGCCAAGCAACTGCCGGAGCCGCTGCCGGCGAACTGGTCGGTGGAGCCGATCAGCGACACCGAGGTCTGCGTCACCCTGCATGAGCGCTGCGAGATCAAGGTCGACAGCTACCGCGAGCTGCCGGTGAAATCCGCCGGCCAGCTGCCCACCGGCTTCGAGCCCGGCGAACTGTACAACTCGCGCTTCCACCCCCGCGGCCTGCAGATGACCGTGGTCGGCGTCACGGACGCGCTGCGCTCGGTGGGCATCGACTGGGCGCGCATCGTCGAACGCGTCGCGCCCGGCGAAATTGCCGTGTTCTCCGGCAGCCTGATGACCCAGATGGACGAGTACGGCAACGGCGGCCTGCTGCAGTCGCGCCTGCGCGGCCACCGGGTCAGCGCCAAGCAGCTGCCGCTCGGTTTCAACAGCATGCCCACCGACTTCATCAACGCCTATGTGCTGGGCAGCGTCGGCGAAACCGGGACCATTACCGGCGCCTGCGCGACCTTCCTCTACAACCTGCAGAAAGGCATCGAAGGCATCGCCTCGGGCCGCTCGCGGGTGGTCGTGGTGGGCAACAGCGAAGCCCCGATCCTCCCCGAATGCATCGAGGGCTACGCGGCCATGGGCGCGCTGGCCACCGAGGAAAACCTGCGCCTGATCGAAGGCCGCGACGACGTCGACTTTCGCCGCTCCAGCCGCCCGTTCGGGCAGAACTGCGGCTTCACCCTGGCCGAATCCAGCCAGTACGTGGTGCTGATGGACGACGAGCTGGCGCTGGAACTAGGCGCCGACATCCACGGCGCGGTGCCGGACGTGTTCATCAACGCCGACGGCTTCAAGAAGTCGATCTCTGCCCCCGGCCCCGGCAACTACCTGACCATGGCCCAGGCCGTGGCCGCCGCCAGCCAGTTGGTCGGCCTCGACGGCGTGCGCCAACGCAGCTTCATCCATGCCCACGGCTCCAGCACGCCGGCCAACCGGGTCACCGAGTCGCAGTTGCTCGACCGCGTCGCCGCGGCGTTCGGCATCGAGGACTGGCCGGTGACCGCGGTGAAGGCGTTCGTCGGGCATTCCCTAGCGCCGGCCAGCGGCGACCAGCTGATCTCCGCCCTGGGCAGCTTCAAGTACGGGATCATTCCCGGCATCAAGACTATCGACGCGGTGGCCGACGACGTGCACCGCGAGCACCTGCGCATCCTCACCGAGGACGCCGCGGTGGGCGAACAGGCGCTGGACGTCTGTTTCATCAACTCCAAGGGCTTCGGCGGCAACAACGCCAGCGCCTATGTGCTGGCCCCGCGGCTGGTCGAGAAGATGCTGCGCAAACGCCACGGCGAAGCGGCCTTCGCCGGCTACAGCGAGCGCCGCGAGCAGACCCGCGCGGCCGCCGCCGCCTACGAGAGCCGCGCGCTGAACGGCCAGTTCGACGTCATCTACAACTTCGGCCAGGACCTGATCGACGACAGCGAGATCGACATCAGCGCCGACGGCGTCAAGGTGCCGGGCTTCGCCAAGCCGCTCGCCTACAAGCAGGACGCGCGCTACCGCGACATGCTCGAGGACTGAAGCCTCCGGCCGCGCGCATGTAGGCGCGCGCGGCGCTTGCGCCACCAGATCACCAGCCCGGTCAGCGCCAGCAGCGCGATCGCCAGGCCGAGCACGGCGATCAGCACCCGCCCGGCAACGCCAAAGATGCGTCCGCCGTGGATCGGCAGCTGCAACCGATAGAAACGTTCGCCCCAACTGCCCTGGCCGGGAATTTCCTGGCCGAGCAGGCGCCCGTCGCTGCCGTCGAAGAACAGCCAGGCGTTGCCCTGATCGCTGGCGTGATCGCCGAAACCGGCACCGTAGAAGTGGTATTCGAAGCTGTAGTACAGCTCGGTGATCGGTGCGCTCAGGCCGAGCCGCCGGCCATGCGCCTCGGCGTACCGGTAGGCCTGGTCGTAGCCGTAGGTGGTGGCGCCCAGTTGCGCCTTCGGCAACCGCGCGCGAGCTTCGTAGACGCTCGGCGCGACCGGTGAAAGCAGCGAAACCACCGGTTTGAACACCGGTTCGGCGAGGTTCATCGCTACGCTGCTCAGCGCCACCGGCGTCAGCAGCAGCCACAGCCACAGGCCCCCGGCGCGGTGCAGGTCGTGGTTGAGCCGCTGGCGCTTGATCTTCCAGGCCGTCGCCCATTTGCCGAAGAACGGCCCACGCCGCGGCAAGGTCAGGCACAGGGCGATGAAGCAGTCGACGAACCAGAGGATCGCCACCCCGCCCATCAGCCACAGGCCCCAGTTGCCCGGCAGCGCCAGGCTGTAGTGAAACTCGAGCAGGAAGGGCACCAGCTTGTCCGGCGCGAAACAGCATTCGCCCCAATGGCGCTGGCCGACCTCTTCGGCGGTCACCGGGTCGAGGTAGCGCACCACCGCCTTCTCGTCGAACGGCTGGCCGCTGGCCGGATCGGTACGCGGCACCATCGCCAGCAGCGCGGCGTGCTGCGGCTCGTCGGGGAACTCCATGTACCAGACCTGCAGACGCGGATAGGCGCGCTCCAGGCTGTCCACCAGGCGCCCCGGCGGCAGCCGCTCGCCGACGCCCGGCGTGCGGTAGAACGTCGGGTTCAGCCATTCGTCCAGTTCGTGCTGGAAGGCCAGCACGCTGCCGGTCAGCCCGGCGAGGAGCAGGAACAGCGCCGTGGCCAGACCGATGTAGCGGTGCAGCAACAGCAGGACGGTACGCATCGATTGGCCTCCCGCGAACAGCAGGCCGCCGCCGTCCCGAAACGGCGGCGGCCGCCCCGGCGGTATCAGAAGTCGTAGTTGAGAGTGGCCATCACGTTGCGTTCCTCACCGTAGTAGCACTGGTAGAGGCTGTTGCATGCAGCGACGT
>NZ_JASCPA010000112.1:0-5442 GCF_029959715.1 Pseudomonas sp. PS02288
GTCGAGGCGTGATGCAACACACGGTGGGCTGAAGCCCACCCTACCGGGCGGATACGGCGCCCCAGGTCAACGTAGGGTGGGCTTCAGCCCACCGAAGCCCCGCCAACAAGCGGCAGCCGACGAGGTTAACGACATGAGCAACACCGGCTGGATCAACGCCCTCGCCGACCTGCAGCAGCAGGGCGAGCCGTGCGTGCTGGTGACCATCATCGAGGAGCGTGGCTCGACGCCGCGCAACGCCGGCTCGAAGATGGTCGTCACCCGCGAGCGAACCTTCGAGACCATCGGCGGCGGGCACCTGGAGTTCAAGGCCATGGAAATGGCCCGCGAGATGCTCGCGGCGCGCAGCCAGGAGACCCACCTGGAGCGCTTTTCCCTCGGCGCCAGCCTCGGCCAGTGCTGCGGCGGCGCCACCGTGCTGCTGTTCGAGCCGATGGGCCAACCCCAGGCGCAGATCGCCGTGTTCGGCGCCGGCCACGTCGGTCGCGCGCTGGTCCCGCTGCTCGCCGGGCTGCCGTGCAAGGTGCGCTGGATCGACTCGCGCGAGGCCGAGTTTCCGCCCGCGATTCCCGCCGGCGTTGTCCGGGTGCTCGACGACGACGTGGTCGACCAGGTCGCGGCGATGCCCGCCGGCAGCTACTTCATCGTCATGACCCATAACCACCAACTCGACCTTGAGCTAACTGCGGCCATCCTCAAACGCGGTGATTTTGCCTACTTCGGCTTGATTGGCTCGAAGACCAAGCGCGTCAGGTTCGAGCATCGCCTGCGCGAGCGCGGCCTGAGCAGTGACCTGCTGCAACGCATGCGCTGCCCGATGGGCATCGCCGAGGTGAAAGGCAAACTGCCGGTGGAGATCGCCATTTCCATCGCCGGTGAAGTGATCGCTACCTACAACGCAGGTTTTGGCCAGAGTGTGAAAAAAGGCGAGTCCGGCGTGGCGAAGCTACTGCCTGCCTCACGCCGCTCCTGAGTAAATGCCCGTGTAGGGTGCGCTGCGCGCCCACTGCCCCACCCCATTTTTCGGTGCGCACAGCGCACCCTACGCATGAGACCTCGCATCATGAGCCACACCACCCAGGCCTACCGCGCCGCCATCCTCCACAGCCTGGCCGATCCCTCGAAGGTCGGCGTCGAGCAGTCATACGAGTATTTCGAAGACGGCCTGCTGGTCGTCGAGGAGGGCCAGGTGGTCGCGTGCGGCCCGGCCGAAGAATTACTGGTGCGCTTCAGCGGCGTCACGGTAACTGAGTACCCGGACGCGCTGATCACGCCGGGCTTCATCGACACCCACATCCACTTCCCGCAGGTCGGCGTGATCGGCTCCTACGGCACGCAGCTGCTGGAGTGGCTGAATACCTACACCTTCCCCGCCGAGGGCCGTTTCGCCGATGCCGAGGTGGCCGCCGAGAACGCCGAGGTGTTCCTCTGTGAGCTGCTGCGCAACGGCACCACCACCGCGCTGGTGTTCGGCAGCGTGCACAAGCAGTCGGTGGACGCCTTCTTCGAGGCCGCCCTGGCGCGCAACCTGCGGATGATCGCCGGAAAGGTGCTGATGGACCGCAACGCGCCGGATTTCCTGCAGGACACCCCGGAATCCGGCTACGCCGACAGCAAGGCGCTGATCGAGCGCTGGCACGGCAAGGGCCGCCTGAGCTACGCGGTGACGCCGCGCTTCGCGCCCACCAGCAGCTCCGAGCAACTGGCGCTGGCCGGCAAGCTGTTCGGCGAGTACCCGGGCCTGTACATGCACACCCACCTCTCCGAGAACCTCAAGGAGATCGACTGGGTGAAGGCGCTGTTCCCCGAGCGCAAGAACTACCTGGACGTCTACGACCACCACGGGCTGATCGGCCCGCGCGCGGTGTTCGCCCACGGCGTGCACCTGTGCGACGAGGAGTGCGCACGGCTCGGCGAAACCGGCTCGGCGGTGGCCTTCTGCCCGACCTCCAACCTGTTCATCGGCAGCGGCCTGTTCGACCTGCCGAGGGTGGAAGGCCATGGCGTGCGCGTCGGCCTCGGCACCGATGTCGGCGGCGGCACCAGCTTCTCCCAGCTGACCACCCTGAGCGAGGCGTACAAGGTGCTGCAGTTGCGCGGCGAATCGCTGAACCCGTTCAAGTCGCTGTACCTGGCAACTCTCGGGGGCGCCCGCTCGCTGTACCTCGACGACAAGATCGGCAACTTCGCGGCCGGCAAGGAGGCCGACTTCGTGGTGCTCGACTACAAGGCCACGCCGCTGCTGGAGTTCCGCCTGAAGCAGGCGAAGACCTTCGCCGAGAAACTCTTCGCGCTGATCACCCTGGGCGACGACCGCGCGGTGAAGGAAACCTTCGCCGCCGGCCGCTCGCTGCACCGTCGCGACTGAGGCGACCGCCGCACGCCGGGTGTTTGCCCGGCGGCGCGACGCTGTTAGAGTCGCGGCCCATGAAGATCGCCCGCCAAGACCGCTCACTGATTGCCTGGATGCTGCTCGCCTGCGTCCTGCTCAATCTGTTCGCCTGCGGCCTGCATCACGGGCAGATGAGCGCGCTCAGCCTCAGCGGCCTGGAAGGCGGCTTCTGCTCGGCGGAGAGCGCCGAGCACGGCAGCCATGCGCCCTCCTCCGACGGCAAGTCCACGCTGCCGTCGATGAACGCCTGCCCGCTGTGCTCCTCGGCTTCCGTTGCCGTGGCGATCAACAGCAACGGCTGGCTCGTGCAGGCGCTCGCCGCGCCGGGCATCGCCCCGCTGCTGGCGCTGACCTTCGCCCAACCGCCACCGCGCCACCTCTGGCCTTCGATAAACCCCCGCGCTTCGCCCTGACGCCTCCATCGCCCTGAACACTCCACGCCCTTCCCGGCAGGCGCCTGCGCGCACGGTCCACGGGAGAGCGGCCGTCCTCGCATGGAAGTCATCCACGATGAAAGATTTCAGCCTCCCGCTGGCGCTGCTCGCCAGCTTCTGCACCCCCGCGTTCGCCGACCATCCGCCCCTCACCCTGCCCGGCGCCAGCGTCAGCGCCGAGCAGGAAGAGAACACCGGCCTGCAACTCGACGACACGGCGGACACCGGCTCGCGCCTGGGCCTGACCCTGCGCGAGAACCCGGCCTCGGTCAGCGTTGCCGATCGCGCACGCATCGAACGCCTCGGCGCGCGCGATTTCCAGGAGGTCGCCAACGCGCTGCCCGGCGTGAACGCCTCGGCGCCGCCCGGCTGGGGCGGCTACGTCGCCTACCGCGGCTTCAACGGTGCCCAGGTCAACCAGCTGTTCAACGGCATCAGCCTGCAATACGGCTCGGCCAATCGCCCGGTGAACGCCTGGATCTATGACCGCGTCGAGCTGATCGGCGGGCCTTCTTCGTTCGCCCATGGCAGCGGCTCGGTGGGTGGCACGCTGAACTACGTGACCAAGCTGGCCAGCCGCGAGGAAAGTGCCGGCGAGGCGCGCATCAGCTACGCCCGTTTCGACACGCGGCAGACCGCCATCGGCTACAACCAGGCGCTCAACGAAGGCCCCGGCCCGCGCCATTACGCACGGGTGGATTTCAGCCGCGACAGCAGCAACGGCTACATCGATCGTCAGGAGCGCGTCGCGAACAACCTGGCGTTCTCGCTGCTCAGCGACCTCACGCCCGATCTCTCGCACACCCTGGCCATCGAATATCTGGAAGAGCAGGAGGACAGCCCGTACTGGGGCACGCCGACGCCCAACCCGAAAACCGGCGAGCTGAAGATCGACCGGCACGAACGCTTCGCCAACTACAACGTCGAGGACGGCCGCTACGAGCAGCGCACCCGCTGGCTGCGCTCGATCACCGACTACCGCCTCGACGAGCAGACCTCGCTGCGCAACACCTTCTACCACTACGAAGGCCAGCGTGATTACCGCAACCTCGAGGTGTATGCCTACAACGCCGACAACTCGGCGATCAACCGCTCCGGCGGCTACCGGCAGCGCCACGACCAGGAGCTCAACGGCAACCGCTTCGAGCTGCTGCGCCAGGCGCATCTGTTCGGTCTCGCCAGCGACTGGGCGCTGGGGGCGGACTACAGCGTCAACCAGCAATCGGTGTATCCGCGCTCGGGCGGCGCCTTCGACAGCGTCGCACCGGGCGACTTCGACCCCGGCCATTTCGATGACATCCCCGGCATGAGCGCGGCCGCGCGCAAATCCCGCAGCAACGAGATCGAGACCCGTTCGGCCTTCGTAGAGAACCGCCAGGAACTCGGCGGACGCCTGTCGCTGGTCACCGCGCTGCGTTACGACCACATCGACTTCAGCGTCACCGACCACCTCAATGCCGTGCAGGTGGATCGCCGCTGGGACGCCATCACCGGGCGCGCGGGGCTGGTCTTCGACCTCAGCGACGACGCCAGTTTCTACGTGCAATACAGCACCTCGGCCGAGCCGCCGGGCGGTACGTTGACCGGCGCCAGCGCCACCCAGGTGCGCGACTTCGATCTCAGCACCGGGCGCCAGGTCGAGGTCGGCAGCAAGCTGGACTTCCTCGACGGTCGTGCCTCCGCCACGGTCGCCGCCTACCGCATCGTGCGCAAGGATTTCCCGGTCACCGACCCGAACAACGCCAACGCGACCATTCAGGCCGGCCAGCAGACCTCCGACGGCGTCGAGCTGTCCGGCTCGTTCAAGGTCACCGAGCGCCTGCTGGCCGAGGCGAACTTCGCCTGGGTCGATGCGCGCTACGACGACTTCAACGAGGTCGCGAACGGCGTTCCGGTGTCGCGCAAGGGCAAGACGCCGGTGAACATCCCCGGGCGCGTCGGCAACCTCTGGCTGACCTACGACTTCGACCCGAGCTGGCAGGGCGGCGTCGATGCGCGCTACGTGGCCTCGGTCTACGCGAACAACGCCAACACCATGTGGGTGCCCTCCTACACGCTGTTCGGCGCCTTCGTGAAGTACCGCGTCGACGAGCGCACCGACCTCACCGCGCGGCTGCGCAACCTCACCGACGAGGTCTACGCGCGCTTCATCCACCAGAGCAACAGCCAGTACTACGTGGGCGAACCACGCAGCCTGGAGCTGTCGCTGAACACGCGCTTCTGAGGCCGCCGATGAAGCGCTATTTCTACCTGTGGCACCGCTGGCTGGGTATCGGCCTGTGTCTGCTGATGGCGCTGTGGTTCGTCTCCGGCATGGTGATGCTCTACGTCGGCTACCCGAAGCTGACGCCCGCTGAACACCTGACGCACCTGCCGGAGCTGCCCGCGCGCGACTGCTGCATCGACCTGGCGCAGGTGTTCGCCGCCAGCGGCCGCGACGACGCTCCGCAAAGCCTGCGCCTGAGCAGCGCCGAGGGGCGCCCGCGCTACCTGCTCGGCTATGCCGACGGCAGCGGCGTGACGCTGGACGCCCTCGACGGCAGGCGTATCGAGGCGGTCGACGAAGCCGGCGCGCGGGCCCGCGCGCGGCCGGTGGGTCCCCGCGCCCCGGTGGGG
>NZ_JASCPA010000113.1:0-4712 GCF_029959715.1 Pseudomonas sp. PS02288
CGCCGGCGGGCCCCCCCCGGGGGCCGGGGCCGTCGGGCGCAGCGCGCGGCCCGCCAGGGCGGTGAGGCGACGGGTCAGCGAACCCTGGTCGAACAACCAGTCGCGCACGGCGGCATCGGCGGCGGGTGGCAGCTCGGCAGCGCCGAGCCAGCGGGGGGAAGGAGCGGAAGAAGGGATCGACACGGCAACCTGGGCGAGATTCAAAGCGCGAAGTCTACCCGAACTGGCGGTCCGCTCAGGCGGTGGCGTCGCGCCGGCGGACATGCGTCGGCCCGGCGCGCTCTTCGATCTGCCGCTCGACGTCCTTGCGCAGGCCGAGCAGGAAGGCCAGCTCGGCGACCACGAACAGCGGGCCGACCGCCAGGCCCATGAGGTCATCGACGAACGCCGGCTTGCGCCCCTCGTAGTAATGGCCGACGAACTGAATCACCCAGCCAACGAAGAACAGCCCGAGCCCGGCGCCCAGCCACAGTGCGGTGCCCTGCATCGCCAGCGCCGCGCCGGCGGCCAGGCTGAGTAGCAGCAATACGCCCATGGTCAGCCCGAAGCGCAGGTCCAGGCGCAGGTAGAACAGCCCCGTCACCAGCGCCAGCAGCGCCGCCGGCGACAGCCACAAACCGCCCAGCAGCAGGCCCGGCCGCGACAACAGCACGGCCACCGCGACCACGATCAGGGGGATACCGACGAAATGGGTGAGGATGTTGCGCTTGTCGCGGTGGTAGTCGGCGTATTGGGCCAGGTGATCGACGAGGGTTTTCATTGTTGTTGTCCTCAGGATTGAGCGTCGATGATGCGCAAGCCCCAGGCAGACGGCAAGCGGACCTGCCGGCCCGGTCACGGTCTCGCGCCGCGCAGGCCGAACGCCCGCACACGCGGCGATCGGGTTCTCAAGGCTCGGGGCGATAGCCCAGGCGCAGCCCGCCCCAGTGCCGGCCCAGCACGCGGATCGGCACCGAGAGGTCGTGCATCAGCTCGCCGGTATCGCGCATGTAGGTCTGCAACAGCAGGCGCTGCTGGTGGCTGCCGCAGCGGCGTCCGGTTCGGTCGTCGAAGATCCGCTTGCTGCGGCTGCGCAGCATGTCCTGCGCCGGGTCGCCGGTGGGCGCATGGCTGAAGGCGCGGTTGTGCGTCGGCACGTAGCCCTCCGGGGTGCTGGCGATGGCGAACACCAGGCCATCGTGACGCGCCAGCAACGGCTCCTGGATGGCCGGCAGCACGTCGTCGCTGTAGCTGTCGAAACGGGTGCGGTAGCGCGCCGGATTGCTGCCGGCGACCAGCCGGTAGTTGCGGTCGAAGAGGTCGTCGACGCTCAGCTTGCCGGCGGCGATATCCGCCTCGAACCGCGCCGCGATGGCCGCCGCGCCCTCCTGCGCGAGGTCGAAAATGCGCTGGTGATAATCGTCCAGGCGCACCTCGGCGAGTTGCTCGCTGACCGCCTCGGCCTGGCCCACCAGTTGAGTCGCCGCCTCGCCGAGCTGGCGCGTCTGCGCATCGCTGGCGTGGGCGTCGGCGCGCAACTGCGCCAGCGCCTCGAACAGTTCCACCAAGCGCTGCTGGTTGTCCTGGGTGCCGGCGGCGATCTGCGCCACCTGCGCCTCGACGTCGCCGGCCAGCCCGGCGATGCCGGACAGCTGACGGCCGGTCTGCTCGACCTGCCCGGCCGCTTCGTCCAGCTCGCTGGCCTGCTGCTGGATATGGTTGACCACCGCTTCGCTCTGCTGACGGATGTCGGCGACCATCTGGCCGACTTCCCCGGTGGCCTCGGCGGTGCGTGCGGCGAGGTTGCGCACCTCGTCGGCGACCACCGCGAAACCGCGCCCGGCCTCGCCAGCGCGCGCCGCCTCGATGGCCGCGTTGAGCGCCAGCAGGTTGGTCTGGCTGGCGATGGACTGGATCACCGCGGTGACCTGGCCGATCTGCTCGGTACGCGCGCCGAGCCCGGCGATCAGCTCGCGGCTGGCGGCGGTCTGCGCGCTGAGCTGCTGCATCCGGCTGATCGCCTGCTGCAGCTCATGCTGCCCGCTGTCGGCGCTCTGGCGCACGGCCTGCGCGGCTTCCAGCGTATGCCCGGTACGCTGCGCGCTGTCCTCGCCGGTGGCCGTCATCGCCTCGGCGCTGGCGGCCAGCTGGTCCACCGCGGCCATTTGCGATTGCAGCTTGCCGGCCAGTTGCTGCACGCCGAACGAGACCTGGGCGGCATACAGCGCGTTGTGGCTGGTGTGCCGCGACAGGCTCTGGCTGAGCGCGCTGAAGTCGGTCGCCGGCTGTGGCGCGGCGCTCCCTTCCGCCGGACGCTGCCAGGGACCCAGCCACGGCCACAGCGCCAACAGCAGCGCCGCCGGAATGCTCAGCCACAGCGGCAACGCCCAGGATTGGTAGACGACGACAAGCAGGATCAGCCCGGTCGCGTGCAGCAGGCAGGCGACGGGGTGGCAACGGTAGCTGGATGACATGCGGCGTTCTCGTTGTTATTGACCGGTCATGCCTGCATTTAGGCAGTTCTCGCGCGGCCACGCCATCGCCGAATGGTCGTAACGACGCTGAACTTTGTTATCGGCCGCCGCGCCGCGTAGTTGAGCGGCGCCGCTTGCCACCGGTCTTCTCAGAAGAGGTCCAGTTGGCCTTGGTCGGGCGTTGCCGGCGCAGCCTCCATGGGCACGTCCTCGCGCGCCAGCCGCCGGGCCAGGCCGGCCGCGCGTTCGGCGCGGGTTTCCACCGCGTCGAGCAGGCGCGCCGGCAGGCCCCAGATGTCCACGCGGTGCTTGGCGCGGGTGATGCCGGTGTAGAACAGCGCGCGGGTCAGCAACGGGCTGGGCAGTTCGGGCAGCGCCAGCAGCACCTCGCCGAACTCCGAGCCCTGGCTCTTGTGCACGGTCATGGCGAACGCGCTGTCGTGGCTGGGCAGGCGCGCCGGGGCGAAGGCGCGATAGCCGTCCTCTCCCTCGAAATGGACGCGCAGGCCGAATTCACCGTGCAGGCCGAATTCACCGTGCAGGCACAAGCCGATGTCGCCATTGAACAGGCCGAGGGCGTAGTCGTTCTGCCGCACCATCACCGCGCGGCCGGGATACCAGCGTTCGCGCTCGGGCAGGCTCAGGCGGCGCTTGATGCGCGCTTCCAGCGCCTCGTTGATGCCCGTCACGCCCCACGGCCCCTCGCGCTGCGCGGTGAGCGCGCGGAAGGCGTTGAACGCGGCGAAAGCCTGCGCTGGGTCGCCGCCACGCGCCGCCTGCAGGTAGGGGCGATACGCCTGGTCGAGGCGCTCCAGCAGTGCCGCCGGGGACGGCTGGTCCTGCCAGTGCAGATCGGCGCGGTTTTCCCGCAGCAGGCTCAGGGTGCCCGTCGCATCGCCGCCGTTGATCCGCCGCGCCAGCTCGCCGATGCCGCTGTCGCCGGCGAAACGGTGGCTATGGGTGAGCAGCACCACGGCGTCGCCGAGTTTCGAGCGCGGCGCCTCGACCGCCACGGCCTGGCCGGTGATGCGCTGCAGGTCGGCCACCGCCTGGGCGTCGAAGCCGCGCCCTTCGCAGAGTTCGGCGAACACCGCGCCGGCCTCCACCGCGGCCAGCTGGTCCTTGTCGCCGAGCAGGATCAGCCGCGCGTGCGGCGGCAGCGCGTCGACCAGCTTGGCCATCAGCGCCAGGTCGACCATCGACGCTTCGTCGACCACCAGCACGTCCAGCGCCAGCGGCCGCGCCGCGTCGTGGCGCACCCGGGGCGTATCGCCACGACTGCCGAGCAGGCGATGCAGCGTGCGCGCCTCTTCCGGCAACGCCGCCTTGATCGCGTCGCCCACCGGCAACGCCGCCTTGGCGGTGCGGATCGCCTCGGCCATGCGCGCCGCCGCCTTGCCGGTGGGCGCGGCCAGGCCGATGGCCAGGTTGCCTGCGCCCGACGCGACGGCGCCCGGCTGTTCCAGCAGCGCCGCGAGCAGACGTACCACGGTGGTGGTCTTGCCGGTGCCGGGGCCGCCGGAGATCACCGACAGGCGCCGACGCACCGCCTGAGCCGCGGCCAGGCGCTGCCAGTCCGGCAGGGTGCCGGCGTTGAAGGCGAACAACCGCGTCAGGCTTTCCCCCAGCGCCGCTTCGTCCACTTCGGGAACATCCGCCGCACGCCGCAGCAACTGCGTGGCGAGCTGCGTTTCGTAGGCGTGGTAGCGCGCCAGGTACAGGCGCTCGCCATCGAGGATCAGCGGCGCGAAGCCACCCGGCGCACCGACCAGCGCGCTGGCCTGCAACTGCGCGCGCCACTCGGCCAGGCCCGGCAGGACGAAGGCGTGCTCCGGCCACGGGCGGCGCCCGGCGCGGCGTTCCAGCAGCAGGCAGACATCGCCCGCCCCCAACGCCTCGGAGCACAACGCGGCAGCGGCCAGCACGGATTCCGGTGCCGCCGGATCGAGGCGGCGCAGGCTGTCGACCAACGCCCGCTCCAGCGGGCCGAGCGGCAGTTCGGCAAGGTTCATTGGCAACCTCCGTAGGGTGCGCCATGCGTACCAGTCGCCACCGCGGTGTTGGCGGTGCGCGCGGCGCACCCTACGACGAGCGGCCATTCGGCAAGGTTCATCGGCAACCCGTAGGGTGCGCCATGCGCACCAGTCGCCACCGCGGTGTTGGCGGTGCGCGCGGCGCACCCTACGACGAGCGGCCATTCGGCAAGGTTCATCGGCAACCCGTAGGGTGCGCCATGCGCACCGGTCGCCACCGCGGTGT
>NZ_JASCPA010000114.1:0-4402 GCF_029959715.1 Pseudomonas sp. PS02288
GTGCTCGCGCCGGCTATAAATCCGGAAAGAGGGGATGATTTGATCGTTTTCTAGCCGAATCACCGTTTTGAAATCGGCAAGGGCTGGAGTCAGCCAGAAATACCTGACTACTTCAGACCATCCCTAGAGGAACACCGGCGGCAAATGTAGTAGCAAGCGTGCGCGCGTAGCGGGCAAGAGATGACTTGTAGAGAATGTCCCCGACGATGGGAAGTTTAAGTACAGCGCGATCAACACTGTCTCGGAATTTTTGCGAGCGTTTATGGGCCTCCTTGAATGCAAAGCCCAATCCGAACATAGCGATCAAGATCAGGAACCACCATTCCTGCAATGCTTCGGAAAGCCCGATCACCATCAAAGTAAAGGCCGGTAATTCTGCGCCGAAGTTAGCAAACACAGACTGGAACTGCGGGACGACTTTGATAAGGAGAATGGCGGAAACAATGATGGCGACCGCTACGACTGCAATAGGGTAGTTCATTGCCTTCTTGATTTTCTTCTTCAGCAGTTCGGTTTTTTCTTTATAGGTGGCAACGCGGTCAAGTAGGGTTTCCAGTGCGCCTGACTGTTCGCCCGAGTCTACAAGGTTGCAATAAAGGTCATCGAAGTACTGAGGTTTCTTGCGCAGCGAATTGGCGAAACTGTTGCCCGCTGCCACTTCCTGTTTTATCTCGTCGATCAGCTTGCGCATGTTCTGATTTTCTTGGCCGTCCATGATGATGTCGAAGGACGACAGCAAGGGAACCCCTGCCTTCATCATGGTCGCCATCTGCCGGGTGAACAGGGCGATGTCCATCGGCTTGATCTTCTTGCCAGCTCCGAAGGAAAAGCCTTTCTTGCGTACCTTGGTGGGACTGATGCCCTGCTTACGAAGCTGGGCTTTGATCAGTGCGGGGTTTACACCACTCAACTCCCCTTTGACCTTTGTACCCTTCCTGTCCGTCCCTTCCCAGGTGAACAGGCTGGTCTTGATTGCTTTCTGCGCCATGATTAATCCTTGGTCACGCGGTTGACTTCTTCAAGGCTGGTCACGCCTTGCATGGCCTTGTGCAGGCCCGAGGTGCGCAGGTCGTTGAAGCCGTCTTCACGCATCTGCGCGGCAATATCGATGGAGTTGCCTTCCTCCATGATAATTCGCTGCAAGGATGGCGTGTTTTTAACCACTTCATAAATACCGACACGGCCCTTGTAGCCGTGCTTGCAATTGTCGCAGCCAACTGGCGCATAGATCTTGAAGGTGCCGATCTTGTCTTCCGGAAAGCCTTCCGCAATCAGCGTGTCTCGCGGAACTTCCACTTCCTTCTTGCAGACGGGGCATAGCTTGCGGGCCAAGCGTTGAGCGATGATCAGGTTGACCGAGGTGGCGATGTTGAAGGCGGCCACACCCATGTTGCGCAGTCGAGTGAGGGTTTCCGCGGCGCTGTTGGTGTGTAGCGTGGACATCACCATGTGTCCGGTCTGCGCGGCCTTGATGGCGATCTCGGCTGTTTCCAGATCGCGGATCTCGCCGACCATGATTACGTCGGGGTCCTGGCGGAGGAATGCACGCAGTGCCTGAGCGAAGTCCATCCCTTGGCGTGGATTGACGTTGACCTGGTTGATGCCTTCGAGGTTTATTTCCACCGGGTCTTCCGCCGTGGATATGTTGATATCCACGGTGTTGAGAATGTTGATCCCGGTGTACAGGGAAACCGTCTTGCCCGAACCCGTGGGGCCGGTCACTAGGATCATGCCTTGCGGCTGCGCCAAGGCTTTCAGGTATAGCTCTTTTTGGTCTTCTTCGTAACCGAGCGCATCGATACCCAACTGCGCACTGGTCGGGTCGAGGATCCGCATCACAATCTTCTCGCCCCACAAGGTAGGCAGGGTATTCACCCGGAAGTCGATGGCCTTGGTCTTGGAGATGCGCATCTTGATGCGGCCGTCTTGCGGCTTGCGTCGTTCGGAAATGTCCAGGCCAGCCATGACCTTGAGCCGCGCGGAAATCCGGCTGGCCAGTTGGATCGGTGGGCGCGCGGCCTCATGCAGGATGCCATCGGTGCGAAAACGCACACGGTAGGTTTTCTCGTAGGGCTCGAAGTGGAGATCGGATGAGCCGCCTTTGATAGCATCCAGTAGCATCTTGTTGACGAAGCGGACCACGGGTGCATCGTCGGCGTCGCCGCCTTCGGTGATAGGTTTGTCTTCGTTGGCATTCTCTATGTCGAGGGCTTCCATATCCATGTCGGCAAGGCCGTCAAGCGCATTGCTCGCGGCCTCGAACATTTGGTCAATGGCATTCCCTAGCTTGTCGTCTTCGACAAGGATCACTTCGGTGGTCAAACCTGTACTGAACTGGATGTCAGTAATTGCCTGATGATTGGACGGGTCCGATACCCCTACGAACAGCTTATTCCCTCGTCTCCAGAGCGGAAGCGCACGGTGTTGGCGCACGAGTTTCTCGCTGACCAGTTCCTTCGGCTGGCCCTCTCTATCTACAACGCTGAGATCAAACAGGGAGATACCGAACTGTTCAGCAGCCAGTTCCGCCACTTCCCGGCTTTTCGCAAGCCTGTTCTGCACTACATAGGTGACCAGCGACAGCTTGTTCCGCTGTGATTGCTGCTGTGCCTGCTGCGCGGCTTTTTCGCTAAGAATCTCTGCCAGCACCATCTGCTTAGCTAGGCCGGAAAGTTGGATGATGTCGTTCATAGGGGCGCCTCACATAATGCCTGCCCTTATAGCGCAGACGAGGGGGGCTGCCAAATGAAGCTGGGGGGAGCTGACGTAAATCGTCACTTTGGGACGCTTTACATGGCGAGTTGCAGTGGGCGGCGCCCGATCAATAGGCGCCAGCAGTGCGCTGTGCCCTGTGGCATGGAAGCTGCTAGTGCTTGCGCAGGTCTTCAGGCCTGACAACTACGGAGAGAAACATGAAAGCTCAAAAAGGCTTCACCCTCATTGAATTGATGATCGTCGTGGCGATCATCGGGATTCTGGCTGCTATCGCTCTGCCTGCTTATCAGGATTACACCGCTCGGGCAAAAATTTCTGAAGCTGTTTTGGCGGTATCCGGTTGCCGTACGGCGATCACAGAGGCATCTCAGACCGGTTTTAGTTCGACTCCGGCTGCTAACGGCTTTGGATGTGGCGAAAGCAATAGCCCGAAATCGCGCTATGTTGCATCCCTCACCACGTCGCAGGCTGGTGTTGTTACCGCTACTATCCAGGGCATTGGTACTGGGATTAACGGCCAGAACATTACACTTACTCCGTATGTTGATGCTACTGCAACTACTGTCGCTACGGCGAACAGTTTTGTTTCAGGTTCTAATCAACCCATCGTTGCTTGGAAGTGCGGCTCCAACCTCGAGTCCAAGTATGTGCCGTCTAGCTGCAAATAATTAGATTGTTTTCTATGACCCTGCTTTTGCAGGGTTTTTTTTGGACGTAAATATGTGTGTGAAGCATTCTCCCTCTGATTTGATAGCTACCAAGTCGATTCTTGTATTTTTTTCCAGTTTGGCTTTTTTGCTTTCTTGGTTATTGCCAAATCACAGCCCGCCGTGGCTTGGCTTCTGTCAGGATTCTTTTTCATTTTTAGGTGTTTTGCTTTTGGCATTCTGTATTCGTGGGGTGGTCCGTTTTACAAGATTTGAAGTTTTTATTTTTTTTGTCGCTTTTATTCCTATGGTGCAGTGGCTTGGGGGGGTTATTTGGTTTCGCGGTGATGCAGTGGTTTGTTTTTTTTATGTATTTGCATTTTTTCTCTCTATTTTTATTGGTCGCCATCTGGTGGAGGGTTTTGGTGGTTCGCAAAGGCTTTTAATATATTTTTTTTCGTTGACCGTTTTTGCTTCGGTTGTCGCTGTATGGATTTCTCTTCGTCAGTGGTTGCAATTTGGCAGTAGTCTCTGGGTGGTTGATCTTCCTCCAGGTGGGAGACCATTTGCGAATTTTGCGCAGCCAAACAATTACGCTTCCTGCTTGCTCTTGGGGCTGGTTGGGGTTGGCTATCTTTTTGAAAGAAATCGCCTTAGTGCTTTTGTTTCCTGCCTATTGGCCTTTTTCTTTTTGTTCGGAGTCGCGCTGAGTCAATCGCGTACTCCTCTTTTGGGAGGGCTATTCGCCATTGTTTGGGTGTTCTGGGCGAGAGGGAGGGTCCGTCTAACGGGATGGGCGGTATGCCTACTTTTCGCCGCTTATTCAGGGCTTTTCTTGGCTATCCCCATTATCTCGGAGTCGCTAAATATAGCGATGTCCAATCTATCAGATAGAGCTGGGGGAGGGGCCAGACCAATGTCATCAACTTTGGAAATTATCCATAAATATCATATAATTAGCGCTCAAATCAGTGCATGGGAGAAGCCCTTTTGACTACCTATACCGCATCGCTTGACACCGCCAGCCAAGCCCTGGTTTG
>NZ_JASCPA010000115.1:0-4073 GCF_029959715.1 Pseudomonas sp. PS02288
CACCCAAGGGTGGCGGCCGAGGATCAGGGCGTGTGCGGCCGCGTCGCTAGTGCTGCACCACGGCGCCCACGGAAGCTTGCGGCTGATAGGACTGGATATCGAACTTGCGCTCGGGGTGCATGCGGAACGACAGCAGCACGCCACAGCCCATCAGCACCATGCTAACCACAAACGGCAGTTCCCAGCTGCCGTAGTGGTCGATGAGGAACCCGGAGACCACCGGCGAGAGGATCGCCGCGGCAGCCGAGCCGGTGTTCATCATGCCGCTGGCCGTGCCCGAGCATTCCGGCGCGATGTCCATCGGAATCGCCCACACCGGGCCGATCATCAGCTCGGCGAAGAAGAAGCCGGCGGACAGGCAGGCCATGGCCAGGTACATGTTCTTGGTGAAGGCCACCGGGATCAGCGCGATCAGTGCCAGCGTCATGCAGATGGCGATCATCCAGCTGCGCGAGCGTTTCAGGCAGTTGGTCTTCACCAGCACGCGGTCGGTGATGATGCCGCCAAGGGTGTCGCCGATGACGCCGGCGAAGAACACTGCCGAGGCGAAGATCGCCGACTTCTTCAGGTCCAGGCTGTAGTTGTGCAGGAAGTACTGGGGAATCCAGGAGAGGAACAGCCAGAGCGTCCAGCCATAGCAGAAGTAGACGATGGTCACCGGCCACATGCGCTTGAACAGCGGTCCCCAGGGAACGACGATCTTGACCTTCTTGGGTTCGGGCAGGGAGTCGATTTCCTCCTGGGTGATACGCGGGTGGTCCTTCGGGTTCTCGGTGAAGAGGAAGGCCCAGGCCGCGACCCAGATCAGGCTGATGATCCCGCAGGCGAAGAACGAGGCGCGCCAGCCGTAGATCGACATGATGCCGACGATGGCCGCCGGCGCCACGGCGTTGCCGATGCGGGCCGCCGAGTGGGTGATGCCCTGGGCGAAGCCGCGCTTTTCCTTCGGCACCCAGCGCGACATCGCCGAGGTGGCTGCGGGAAAGGTCGCCCCTTCGCCCAGGCCCAGCAGCAGGCGGGCGACGAGCAGGGAAACCAGGCCGCCGGCGAAACCGGTGAGCAAGGTGGCGGCGGCCCACATGAGGCCGCAGAAGATCAGCGTGCGGCGCGAGCCGAAGCGGTCGCTGACCCAGCCGCCGATGATCTGAAAGATCAGGTAGGGATAGGCGAAGGCGGAGAACACCAGGCCGATTTCGGTATTCGACAGGTGGAATTCGGGGCCGAAGCCGGAGGCCGCGGTGCTGACGTTGACCCGGTCGAGGTAGGTAATGAAGTACATGACGCAGAGCATGCCCAGCACCAGGCTGGTGGCACGGAAACGAAGCAGTTTCATGTAGCTATCTCCACATTCTTATTGTTCGTGCCTAGGCGGCACATGAGTCGGGATAGTTCGGTCTTGAAGCTTGGAGCAGTAGGTTCCGTGCATGACGGCAAGGTGCCGGGGCATGCCCCGGCAGCGGATCGCCGGGGTACGCGACGGCTCAGCGGTTGAACGGCACGCGCTGCGAAACGAGGTAGTCCATGGCGGCGCTTACGCCGCTTCCGGCGAGTTTCATGCCGGCGATCTGCATGCCCATCTCGCAGCCGGTGAGGGTCGCCATCAGGGTCAGGTCGTTGCAATCGCCGAGGTGGCCGATGCGGTACATGCGCCCTTTCATCTTGCCCAGGCCGGTGCCCAGCGACATGTCGAAGCGCTCGTAGATGGTCTTGCGCAACTGGTCGGCATCAATGCCTTCGGGCGTCATCACGCCGGTCAGCACCGGGCTGTAGACCGCGGGGTCGGCGCACTGGATTTCCAGGCCCCAGGCGCGTACGGCGATGCGGCAGGCTTCGGCAAGGCGATTGTGCCGGGCGAAGACGTTGTCCAGGCCTTCGCCGAGGATCATGTCCAGCGCCTCGGACAGGCCATAGAGCAGGTTGGTGCTCGGCGTGTACGGCCAGTAGCCGGTCTTGTTCATCTCGACGATCTCGTCCCAACCCCAGAACGCGCGCGGCAGCCTGGCGGTCTTGCTGGCTTCGATGGCTTTCGGCGAGAGGGCGTTGAAGCTGATGCCCGGCGGCAGCATCAGCCCTTTCTGCGAGCCGGAGACAGTGACGTCCACGCCCCACTCGTCATGCCGGTAGTCGGCCGAGGCCAGGCCGGAAATGGTGTCGACCAGCAGCAGCGCCGGGTGGCCCGCCGCATCCATCGCCTTGCGCACCGACGCGATGTCCGAGGTGACGCCGGTGGAGGTCTCGTTGTGCACCACGCAGACCGCCTTGATGGTGTGGCCGCTGTCCTGGCGCAGGCGCGCTTCGATCTGGTCGGCCTGCACGCCGCGGCGCCAGCCCTCGATGCCCGGCAGGCCGATGAACTCGGGATTCAGCCCGAGATTCTCGGCCATCTTCTTCCACAGCGTGGCGAAGTGCCCGGTCTCGTACATCAGCACCGTGTCGCCGGGGCTCAGGGTATTGACCAGCGCGGCTTCCCAGGCACCTGTGCCGGAAGCGGGATAGATGACGACGGGATGCTGGGTCTTGAAGATCCGCTTGATGCCGTCGATGACCTTCAGACCCAGTTCGGCGAACTCGGGACCGCGGTGGTCAATGGTGGGGTAGCTCATGGCCCGAAGGATGCGATCGGGGACCGGGCTCGGGCCGGGGATCTGCAGGAAATGACGACCAGCGGGATGGTAATCGAGTCGTAGCATGTAAGTGCCTTCTGTGTTTTTTGTTTTTTGAATGCAAAATACAATATCAACGTCTGTCGATACGTCAATAGCGGTTTGATAATCTGCAGACATTGAATTCAGGGAACGCGCCTGCCGGCGTTATGGGGATTTTGTATGCCAGATGCTGGAATGAACGTCGAACGACCCGTTGCAGCGATTCCGCTCAAAGTGGAGCGCCAGCAATTGCACGACACCGTGGTCGGGCACCTGCGGCGGTTGATCATCGAAGGCGTGCTGGAGCCAGGCAAGAAGCTCAACGAACGCGAGCTGTGCGAAACACTGGGGATTTCCCGCACGCCCCTGCGCGAGGCGCTGAAGGTGCTCGCCGCCGAAGGGCTGGTGGAAATATCGCCGAACCGCGGGGCGAGCATCGCCAGCATGTCGGAAACCGAAATCCGCGAGGCGTTCGAGTTCATGAGCGGCCTGGAAGCCTTCGCCGGTGAACTGGCCTGCGAGCGCATCTCCGCCGAGGAACTGGCCGAGATCAAGTCACTGCACGCCAGCATGCTCACCTGCAAGGCACAGAACGATCTGCCCGGTTACTACCAGCGCAACCAGGCGATCCACGACCTGATCAACCAGGCCGCGCGCAACGCCACGCTACGGCAGACCTACGTCTCGCTGAACTGGCGCATCCAGGCGCTGCGCTTCCACTCCAACCATCATGTCTACAAGTGGGATCGTGCGGTGCACGACCACGAGGAAATGATCGAGGCGCTGGAGGCGCGCGATGGCAAGCGCCTGAGCAACATCCTGCGTCATCACCTGCTGGAGAAGCGCGACGCCGTGCTGTCGATGCTGCAGGCGAACACGCTCAAGCTCTAGTCCCAGAGCGGACCGACAAGCTGATACAGCCCGAGCAGGATCAGGCTGCCGAAGAAACACGAACGGAACAGCGCCGGCGAGAGCACCCCACGCAGGCGCTGGCCGAGGTACATGCCGGCAAGCGCCGGTGCGAGCATCGACAGCGAAGCGCCCACCTCGCCGCCCGAATAGCTGCCGTTGAACGCCAGGCCGATGGCCAGCGCCAGCGTGGAGATGCTGAAGGACACGCCCATCGCCTGGATCAACCCGTCGCGCCCAAGGCCCAGCGCCTGCAGATAAGGCACCGCCGGCACCACGAAGACGCCGGTGACGGCGGTTACCAGCCCCGTCAGCAGTCCGACCAGCGGCCCCAGCCAGCCTTCCGATCGCGCCGCCACCGCCGGCGGCGAACCGAACAGACCCCACAACGCATAGGCGACCAGCACGACACCCAGCGCAGCCCCGGCCCAGGCGCCGTGCGGCGCCCCCAGCGCCGCGGCGCCGCGCCCCGTGCCCCGGCCGACGCCCCCCCGCCTCGCCGCCATACGGCGCCGCCGC
>NZ_JASCPA010000116.1:0-3956 GCF_029959715.1 Pseudomonas sp. PS02288
GCGCGACGGGGGGCGCGGAAACGACGACGCCGGGCGCAAGCGTCCGGCGTCGGCACTCAGGCGTCACTAAACGTCAGGCGGCACCACCGGTCAACAGCACGTCGCTGCGGGCGTTGGCGCGCTGATGGCCGGTCAGAAGGAAGTAGACGAAGCCCACCACCATGAAGCCCAGGAAGATCAGTCCGATGATCGCGTTGAACCAGGCCATCGCCACCAGGCAGACCACCGCCAGCACCAGGGCGATGCCCGGCACGATCGGGTAGCCCGGCGCGCGGAAGGTGCGCTCCAGGTTCGGCTCGCTCTTACGCAGCTTGAACAGGCTGAGCATGCTCATGATGTACATGACGATGGCGCCGAACACGCTCATGGTGATCATCGCCGCCGTCAGGGTCATGCCTTGCAGGTTGATCAGGCCGTCGCTATAGATCGCCGCAATACCGACCACGCCGCCGGCGATGATCGCCCGGTGCGGCGTCTGGAAGCGTGACAGCTTGGCCAGGCTGGCCGGCAGGTAGCCGGCGCGGGCGAGGGCGAAGAACTGCCGCGAGTAGCCGAGGATGATGCCGTGGAAGCTGGCGACCAGACCGAACAGGCCGATCCAGACCAGCATGTGCAGCCAGCCGGAGCTTTCCCCGACGACCACTTTCATCGCCTGCGGCAGCGGGTCGTTGATGTTCGACAGGGCCGCCCAGTCACCGACGCCGCCGGCGAAGATCATCACGCCCATGGCCAGCGTGACCAGGGTCAGGATGCCGGCGATGTAGGCCTTGGGAATGGTGCGTTTCGGATCCTTGGCTTCTTCGGCGGCCATGGCGGCGCCTTCGATGGCGAGGAAGAACCAGATGGCGAAGGGGATCGCGGCGAAGATGCCGGAAATCGCCGCGCCGCCAAACTCGTTGGAGCCGGCCCAGCCGTTGAGCACGAAGTTGCTGAAGCTGAAGCCCGGTGCCACCACGCCCATGAACACCAGCAGCTCGGCCACCGCGAGGATGGTCACCACCAGCTCGAAGGTCGCAGCGATGCTGACGCCGAGGATGTTCAGCGTCATGAAGACGATGTATGCGCCAACTGCCGCAAGCTTCGGATCGAGACCGGGGAACTGCACGTTGAGGTAGGCGCCGATGGCCATGGCGATGGCCGGCGGCGCGAAGACGAACTCGATCAGCGTGGCGAGGCCGGCGATCAGTCCGCCTTTTTCACCGAAGGCGCGGCGGCTGTAGGCGAAGGGCCCGCCGGCGTGGGGAATGGCGGTGGTCAGCTCGGTGAAGCTGAAGATGAAGCAGGTGTACATCGCCGCCACCAGCAGCGCGGTAACCAGGAAACCGAGCGTTCCCGCTACGCCCCAGCCATAGCTCCAACCGAAGTACTCTCCGGAAATCACTAGGCCGACGGCGATACCCCACAGGTGCAGGGTGCCGAGGGTGGGTTTGAGTTGCGTGCTCATGCTGACCTCTCAATGGATTTACGACACGTCCTGTTACGTTTTGCAGCCGTCGTGCCAGTCTTGCGTTTGCACGAAACAGAGCCTGGCCCAGCGGTTCCCGTGGCCTCGCACGGCGTGACCGGCGGGTCAGCGTGCGTCGCGCTGGTGCGTCGAACGGAGAGAGTGAATCGATTCAGCGCGCGCCACCGAGCCAAAGTCGAGCGCGCCAGCCGGGAGGATCGGGGCGCAGCCAGGTCGTCCGCCAGGCGTACGGAGAGGTCGGAAAATCGTCGCTCGGCACCTCGCGTGGCTACGGAAAATTCCGGCTTTCTGCGACAATGCGCGCCGTTTTCGATCCGCCGTGAGAGCCCGCCATGTCCGCCTGCCAGTCCCCGATCATCGTCGCTCTGGATTTCCCGTCCCGCGACGCCGCGCTGAAACTCGCCGACCAGCTCGATCCGGCGCTGTGCCGGGTCAAGGTCGGCAAGGAGCTGTTCACCCGCTGTGGCTCGGACATCGTCGGCACATTGCGCGACCGGGGCTTCGAGGTTTTCCTCGACCTGAAATTCCACGACATCCCCAACACCACGGCGATGGCGGTGAAGGCGGCGGCGGAGATGGGCGTGTGGATGGTCAACGTGCACTGCTCCGGCGGGCTGCGGATGATGGTCGCCTGCCGCGAGACGCTTGAGCGCCTCAACGGGCCGAAGCCGTTGCTGATCGGCGTGACCGTGCTGACCAGCATGGAGCGCGAGGACCTGGCCGGAATCGGCCTGGACGTGGAACCCCAGGTTCAGGTGCTGCGCCTGGCGGCGCTGGCGGAGAAAGCCGGGATGGACGGCCTGGTCTGCTCGGCGCAGGAGGCCAGCGCGTTGAAAGCGGCGTATCCACGGCTGCAGCTGGTCACTCCCGGCATTCGCCCGGCCGGCAGCGCGCAGGACGACCAGCGTCGCATCCTTACCCCGCGCGAGGCGCTGGACGCCGGCTCCGACTATCTGGTGATCGGCCGCCCGATCAGCCAGGCGGCCAACCCGGCGCAGGCGCTGTCAGCGGTGGTCGCCGAACTGGCCTGAGGCCTCGTCGATAGCTCGGACCCTAGACGGACCGTAGGGTGGGCTTCAGCCCACCGCTTCGGCGCTGAGTGGACGTTGGTGGCTGAAGCCCCCCTACGCAAGGCGTTGCTCAGCTGACCTTCAGCACTAGCTTGCCGAAGTTTTCGCCCTTGAACAGTTTGCCGAGGGTTTCCGGGAAGGTTTCCAGGCCTTCGACGACGTCCTCGCGGCTCTTCAACTGGCCGCTTGCCAGCCAGCCACCGATCTCCTTCATCGCCGCCGGGAAGCCCGCGGCGTGGTCCATCACCACGAAACCTTCCATGCGCGCGCGGTTCACCAGCAGCGACAAGTAGTTGGCCGGGCCCTTCATCGCCTGCTTGTTGTTGTACTGGCTGATGGCGCCGCAGATGACCACCCGCGCGCCGCGGGCGAGACGGCTCAGCACCGCGTCCAGCGTGTCGCCGCCGACGTTGTCGAAATAGACGTCGACGCCTTTCGGGCATTCGCGCTTGAGGCCTTCGGCAAGATCCTCGCTCTTGTAGTCGATGGCGCCGTCGAAGCCCAGCTCGTCGATCAGGTAGCGGCACTTCTCGGCGCCGCCGGCGATGCCGATCACGCGGCAGCCCTTGATCTTGGCGATCTGTCCGGCAACGCTGCCGACCGCGCCGGCGGCGCCGGACAGCACCACGGTATCGCCGGCTTTCGGCGCACCGGTTTCCAGCAGGGCGAAGTAGGCAGTCATGCCGGTCATGCCGAGGGCGGACAGGTAGACCGGCAGCGGCGCGCGCTGCGGGTCGACCTTGTACAGCCCGTTCGGCGCGCCGAGGTAATAGTCCTGCACGCCGAGCGCGCCGTTGACGTGGTCGCCGACGGCAAAGTCGGGGTGCTGCGAGGCGACCACTTCGCCCACGCCCAGGGCGCGCATCACCTCGCCCAGGCCCACCGGCGGAATGTACGACTTGCCCTCGTTCATCCAGCCACGCATGGCCGGATCGAGGGACAGGTACTTCACGCGGACCAGGATCTGCCCCTGGCCGGGTTCGCCCACCGGCTTCTCGACGTACTCGAAAATGTCGCGGGTGGCTTCGCCGACGGGGCGTTTGGCGAGGAGGAATTGGCGATTGGTGGCGGCAGTCATGGCAGGTACTCGAATCGATGGGTAGGTGACTGTGATAGTTCGCCCGGCGCCCGGGTTCAAGTTTCGTCTGCCCGGAGAATGCCCGCCGATCCGTTCGGCTGATGGTGGGGCAGGGTGCTTCATCAGCAGGATGGATCGCCAGCCAACCGGCGTCCTGATAGTGATGCCGACCTGCGGGGGCGCGTGGATAAACTGCGGTACACCATTACTCGCCACTGCTGAGGATTGACGATGAGCATGACGTTTTCCGGCCAGGTCGCCCTGGTCACCGGCGGGGGGGGGGGGGGGGGGGCGCCGCCCGGCCCCGCCGCGGGCGCCCGCCGGCGGGCGGGGGGGGGGGGGG
>NZ_JASCPA010000117.1:0-3920 GCF_029959715.1 Pseudomonas sp. PS02288
GGGGGGGGCCCCCGCCGGGCGGGGGGGGGGGGGGGGGGCGGGCCGCCCCCCCCCCCGCCGCGCCCACGGCCAGCTTGTCCAGTTCCCCAGCCAGTGCGTGGCAGCGCGAGTACGGCTGCGCGGTGGCGCGCACGGCGTAGCTGTGGGCCATGCCGTGCGCCAGACCAGAGGCGAGCGCCAGGCGAACGTGGCGGCCCGGCCAGCGCGTGAGCAGCACCAGCCGCCGGCCGTCGTGCAGTAGAGACTTAGTGCCTGGCAGGTGCCAGAAGTCGAAGGCCACGGCACCGGGCGGCGGGTCGTCGTCGGGGTGGAGCTGCACCACACTGTCGTGATCGGGGAACCAGGCCGGGTGCGCGTCGCGCGCGTCCAGGGCCGGGTCTTCCAGCAGGCGCAGGCCCCAGCGTTGCGCCGCCTTGGGATGGCGGCGACGGCGCAGCCAGTCGTGTCGGTAGTCCGGGTGGCGGCGCAGGTACTCCCAGGCCAGGGCCGGACCGTCCAGATGCAGGATGTACAGATAGGCGGCACCGGGGTGCCAATGATCGGCGGGCTCTACCATGACGCGGCCTCCTGTAGGACAGCAGGATTCGTCGCCACGGGCATCAGCGTTAGGCGCTACGGCGTCATCGGCAAATCGTCACGGGCTATTCAATAAACTGGCAGTGGGCAAGACCGATTGGCTCCTGAGCGTTGCATGAATCGTCCGAATGCGACGGCTTGCGCGCACGCTGGATGGTGCGCTGCACAACACACCTTGCCGAAAGCGGTGCCGGCCATCAGGACTGTTTAGGTCTGGTCTACGCCCTGCCAGCGCATAGTGCGGATTGATGCGCTTTCGGTCTGAACCCAGACCGGAATAGACACAATGCGCCGGGGCCGCTCAGTCGATGACCGAGCCGTTGATGCGCGCCAGGCGCGTGTATTCCGACAGTGTGCGCCGGGGGACGAAGTACAGGTCGCGCTCGATGGGCTGCTGCTGCGGCCCGACGATGGACGCCAGCTCGGATAACCGCACGGTGCTGAGGTCGGGCAGGCCGATACCAATGTCGCACAAGCCATAGGCGGTGTCGCCGTCCTCGGGATCGAGGGCAGCGAGCAGCCAGATGGCGTGCGCGTCCGGGGTGAACAGGCGAACCACCGGCAGCGGGTCGAGGTCCTGCCCGGCGGCGCGTGCGCGGCCGTTGGCGAGCAGTTGCGCGCGCTGGGCGTCGGTGACGAGGGGCGGCTTCATGGGCGCTTCCTCCTGCAACTACACAAAGCCGGTGATGCACGGATGCGCTTGCGCGCGAAAGCTCGAATCCGCCGACCCGGCAACGTGCTTTCGTGCGGAAGCACGAAGGCGTGGAAGCGGCATTGTGGAAGCCATCAATGACACGAATACGGTTTCCTGGATTTGGCGCAATCCACACATGCGGATTTCAGTAGAAGCACAAAAGCGCATGTCCGGGGCATCAAATGAACACTATAGATTGTAGCCCTATAGGACGCAATGGGCTGTCATCTTGGGTTTTGGGGAAACCACTGGATGACGGCGAAAAACTCATTTGCGGCAGCGTTGAAGACGGTCAGGAAAGCGCGTGGCTTGAGCCAGGAAGCGTTCTCCGACGTGTCGAGCCGCACCTACATGAGTTCGCTGGAGCGCAGCCTGAAAAGCCCGACTTTGAGCAAGGTGGCCGAGTTGTGCGAGGTCATGGACGTGCATCCCCTCACGCTGCTGACGCTGGCCTATGCCGGCGACAGCACACTCAAGGCCGATGAGCTGCTGGCGCAGGTGCGCCAGGAACTGGATGAGATTGGCCAAGATGGTTCTGAGTAAACGGCGGCCAAGAACGAACGTTCGACGCCACTCCCAAAAGTGACGACCTAGCCTAGATGCGCAAATGAAATGGAAAAGCAGGAACCTCAGAGAACTCGCCCACATCGTTTGCGGTGACACTGATAATTTTCGATATCGCTCCAGCAGTTACATCACTGAGTTCTTTCAGGACTGTGACCTGGACTATACCCACGACGGTTCAACCCGATGGGCATGGGTTGCAAGCAGGCTGGAGGAAGTGCTGTCACTACCACATCCTAGCCCCTCGGTTCCGCCAGACGCCTTCATTCGGATCATCCGTGCCACCCTTGATAAAGGCGACGCGCAAGACGGAGACCCTGATCGGAGCAAGGCACTTGCTGCATTGAACATCGTACTAGCACGCGAAGGTTGGGAAGCGTTCTACGACGAGCACGGCATCGGCCAGCTTCGCCACATTGCCACGAACACCGTTGCGCAGATGGCAAACCCGCATCGTCCGCTGACTCCAGCGGAGGTGGAGCGTCGGGAGCAACTCACTGTCTACTTGGACAAGTGCTCCGAAGATGAACTGATCGAGGAAGTGCTGCTGCCGCTATTCCGTCAGCTTGGCTTTCACCGCATCACAGCAGCAGGTCACAAAGACAAGGCATTGGAGTATGGCAAAGACGTATGGATGAAATACACCCTGCCGACTCTCCATGTCCTCTACTTTGGCATCCAAGCAAAGAAGGGCAAACTTGACTCATCAGGTGTTGATAAAGCTGGTTCAGCCAATGTCGCCGAGATACACAACCAAGTAAACATGATGCTCGGGCACGAAATATTCGACCCGGAATTGAACCGTCGTGTACTGGTTGACCATGCTTTTATTGTCGCCGGCGGCGAGATAACAAAACAGGCAAGAAACTGGATTGGCAACAAACTCGACGCAACGAAACGCTCGCAGATTTTATTCATGGATAGGGATGACATCCTCAACCTGTTCATCGTTACGAACTTGCCACTTCCGAAGGGAGCTTTGCCTACCGAGAAGGTTGTAGATCCATTCGACGACGACATTCCGTTTTGACAGAGCGCCAAATTACTCTGCACTAACAAGGCGATTTGGCTTGCCAAAGATTCGACGCCGATAAAAGCGCCCCGCCGCAAGGGCGGGGCGATGGCGGCGGTCAAGCCGCCTGTGGCTTGCTGCGCGACCAGATCAGGTCGTGCGTGCCGTCCTCGTTCTCGATCAGCCGGGCATAGACCGTCGCCGGGAACGAAGGATCGTCGAGGGTCACGGACAGGT
Organism: Pseudomonas sp. PS02288; assembly: GCF_029959715.1. Taxonomy (NCBI): domain Bacteria; kingdom Pseudomonadati; phylum Pseudomonadota; class Gammaproteobacteria; order Pseudomonadales; family Pseudomonadaceae; genus Pseudomonas; species Pseudomonas sp. PS02288. The sequence continues at coordinate 3,084 of NZ_JASCPA010000117.1, forward strand.
AGTCCCGCCCGGCCTCGCTGGTCTTCTTCCACGCCGCGCCGATGTCGTGGCCGGCCGCCTGGAGGCGGAAGTCGGGGGCGTTCTCGCTGCTGCCCTTGTCGTTGGGAACCAGCTTGACCTTGACGTTGAGCGTCAGGGTGCGAAGCGAGCCGGTGAAGCCGTCTTTCTCTGCGGTGAAGGTGCCGATGTTGGCCATGATGTGTGCTCCTTTCGGTTGAACAAGGTTCGCGCCCATCGCGTCCTTGTTGTGATCCGGCCGGCGGGGGACGGGCTGGCTGCACCGCCTGCGGTCGAAACGCAGTGGAGAACCGGGAGGCGAAAAGAATTTGCTGCGCGAGGAAGCCGCGCAGCGGCGGGGAAATTGTTTTCGCCGGACGGTTGCAGTCCTGAAGCCCGAGGCGCAGCCGCGCCACCGCCAGGATTCACAACAAACCAAGGACGCCTTGGGCCGAACCGCCCCGGAAGGCGCTATGGCCGGCTCGGCATCCCCGCACGATGGCTGCTCCGGCTCGCCCCCTGACGCGGGCCAGGTCAACCACCCGACGACTGGCGGGAACGCCCCAGCCGTACCTTGCTGTGCCGGTCTTGAGGCGTGGTGTGGAAGCTCCATAGCGATGCCGGGCGGGTTGTCCGTGAACCGTCCTTCGTGACGTGATGGGCAAGAACCGCCAGCGTTGAGGACGGCACGCTTCTGCACAACCTGCCTCAGCAAGCCGGGGCGTAGCCCCGCGTGCCGCCCTGGTGGTGGGGCGCCTTCAAGAGTCGGGGGGGGGGGGCCCCCCCCGCCCCGGGGGGCGGGGCCCCCCCACCCCCCCCGGTCCGGGGCGGGGTAAGGAA
>NZ_JASCPA010000118.1:0-2887 GCF_029959715.1 Pseudomonas sp. PS02288
CCCGCGCCCCCCGGCCCCGGGGGCGGGGCGGCGCACCCCGCGCCGGGGCGCCGAGCCAGGTGCCCAGGCAGACGCCCACCTGCATCGACGCGATACGGCGCAGCAGCGGGCCCAGCGTGCGCCACGGCCAGACCTGCCAGAGGTTGGTCAGCAGCGACGGCACGATCAGCAGCGCGGCGGCCTGAGCCGGCGTCATCAGCACTGCCAGCAGCGCCATGCAGACCGTCGGCAGCCCGAGCCCGACCACACCCTTCACCACCCCGGCGAGCAGGAACACCGCGGCGATCGCCAGGAACGACAGTGAGCCGAAGACGGAAAGCGAATCGGAAAAAGGCATGCGGCACTCCTTGGGCGAGGCGCCAGTGTGGCCGCCCTGCCCCGCGGGAAAAATCGGGAAGCCCCGTAGCCGGTCTCAGGCACAGCCTGAACCACGCATGCTAGGCTCGGCCAATGCGCTTCGATCTGACCGACCTACGGCTTTTCCTGAATGTCCACGAGGCAGGCACCATCACGGCCGGCGCGCAGCGCTCGCACATGACGCTGGCCTCGGCCAGCGAACGCATCCGCGGCATGGAGGAACTGCTCGGCGTGGCCCTGCTCAAGCGCGACCGGCGCGGCGTCGAAGTCACTGCCGCCGGGCGCACGCTGGCGCAGCACGCGCGCATCGTGCTGCAGCAGATGGACCGTCTACGGGGCGACCTCGGCCAGTACGGCCGCGGCCTGAAGGGTCAGGTCCGGCTGCTCTGCAACACCGCCGCGCTGAGCGAGCACCTGCCGGAAATCCTCGGCCGCTTCCTGCGCGGCAACCCGCAGATCTCCCTCAACCTGGAGGAGAAGCTCAGCTACGAGATCGTCGATGCCCTGCGCCAGGGACTTTGCGACCTGGGCATCGTCTCCGATGCCACAGACGTGCAGGGCCTGCAGGTGTTTCCCTTTCGCCATGACCCGCTCGACCTGGTGGTGCCCCGCGAACACCCGCTGGCCGGCAGCCGTGGCATAGGCCTGGCCGAAGTCAGCCACTACGATTTCATCGGTCTGGTGGAAGGTAGCGCGCTGCAGGATCACGTCGCCCACCACGCGCGGCGGCTGGGCAAGCGGTTGAACTACCGGGTGCAGTTGCGCAGCTTCGAGTCGATCTGCCGGATGGTCGGCCAGGGCATTGGCGTGGCCATCGTGCCGCGCACCGCGGCGGTCCGCTGCGCGCGCTCGATGCCGATCAAACGCATCGCCCTGAGCGACGCCTGGGCCTCGCGCAGCCTGGTGCTCTGCGTGCGCAGCCTGGACGAACTGCCCGCCCATGCGCGCCTGCTGGTGCAGCACATCCTGCACGGGGACGATGCCGCCGCGAACCCCGGCGAGCGCGAGCTGACGCCCTAGAACTGCGGGCCCGAGCGGGTGTTGTTGCCTTTCGCCAGGCGGTCGTAGAGCACCACGTTGACCGTCGCCGCGAGGTTCATGCAACCGTTGGTGGGGATGTAGACGACGTCCTCGCACCAGTCGCGAATTTCCTTGCTCAGCGAACCGTCCTCGGCGCCGAAGATGTACAGCGCGCGGTCCGGATGGGTGTACTCGGGCAAAGCGCGGGCGCCTTCGACCAGTTCCACGGCCACCGGGATGCAGCCCAGTGGGAGGATCTTGCGCAGGTCGTCGATGTTGATCAGCGGAATGCCCTGGTGGACCTTCTTGGTGTCGGTGATGAAGTCCTTCGCACGGTCGTAGCGGGTGCCGGTGTAGAACACCGAACTGACGCCGTAGCAACCGGCGGCGCGCATGATCGAACCGACGTTGGAAGGCGACTTGGGATTGCTCAGGCCGATGCAGGCGTAGCGTTTGCTCAAGGGAAGGTAACTCGCGGGAAAAAACGCGATTATACGGAGAGCGACGGTGGGCGTGCCCGTCGCGCGAAACGGCCTTGCCCTCAGACCGCGCGCGGCGCCTTGAATACCTTGAACGCCAGCGGATAGCGGCCTTCCTTGTTGCGGCGCACGCGGTAGAGGTTCCACACCACCGTCGCCAGGGTCAGCGGCATGGCGATGAAGACGTTGAAGAACAGCGCCAGTTTCGGCGCCAGGATGAACAGCACCGCGGTGACGCCGAACAGGGTCAGCTGGAAGTTGAACGCATTGCGTGCGGCATCCACCAGCACCCGCTGATCGCTGTGGCGCTGCGCCCACCAGTAGGCGCCGGTGGAGATCACCGCGAGGAAGGTACTGAGGATCACCGTCAGGCCCAAGGCATGGGCGGCATAGACCTTCCACAACGGGTTCGCCTGCCAGGCGGCCTTCAGCCGGGTGAAGGCCGTCGGTTCGCCGTCCGCCGGTGCCTGCCCGGCAGCGCCGGCGGTTTCGCTCCAGGCCGCGGCGACAGCCGGTTCGGCGGTCGGGCCGAGCGAGGCGACGAACAGGCGCACCGCCGCATGTATCAGGCTGGCGAGGATGAGCGACAGCAGCAGGTGTTCCACCAGCCCGTCGCCGAAGCGGTAGTCGAGGCTCCCGCGCAACGCGACCGACTCGCCGAGCAGCGCGCCGAACACGGCCACCACCAGCAGCGCGACGTAGCGACGGAGGTATCCGGTAACCAGGCCGTTGATGACCGCGACCAGGCCGGAGACGACGAAAGCACCCATTCGAAACTCCTCGTATTCGAGTGATGACGGCGGAAGGTGGGTTCTTGTTATGGAGGGCCGCGGGGAACGACCGGAACTGCAGTACCACTACCGACCACCGGGCGAACCCGCGAGTTCGCCCGCCACCGTCATCGCGAGGCGCGCGCCCCTTCAGTCGGGGCGCAGTTCCTTCTCGTCCTGGCTGTCCGCCTCGAACAGCCGCTCGAGTTCGGCGCGCGCCGCGCGGGCGGTCTGCATGACCTTCGCCGCATCGTCGTAGAC
>NZ_JASCPA010000119.1:0-2752 GCF_029959715.1 Pseudomonas sp. PS02288
TCATTTCCATACTGATCACCCTGTGTTCTCCTGCTCAAAAATTGAGCAGAAGCAGTTGAACACCTGGGTCAGTTTTCAGTCGGCAGAACAGCCTCTACTGGGTCAGTTTTCGGTCAGCGGCAACAGATTAACCATGTTGCTGGCTTGCCACCAACACCGCTCAAGGTACGGGTGGACATTTCCCCGGAAATTTTCGAAAAGGTCGCTTTGGATGACAGTGTGTTCGTTTTCGTACAGACGCTATCGGGCTCCAAGGTACCTCTCGCTACCATACGACTTAAGGTCTCAAGTCTGCCGGCCGAGGTGGAGTTTTCAGGCGCTGATGCAATAGTTACCAGCAACACCTTATCGCAGACAGCCGCGATTCAAGTGACTGCTAGGGTCTCTAGGGGAGGGAAGAGTAGGTCGGGGGAATGGTTGGGCCGAAGCTCGACGACATTAAATTCGAAGAGCGCTAGGCTGAAGCTTACGATCAACCTTCCGGATATCTGATCGACTGCACCGCAAAGTGCTGTTGCCAGGTACTGTAAAATAGAAGAGTGAGCACTTGATTTGCTGGTGCTTTCAAACAACGGTGTTGTTTTTTTAACAGCCGAACTGGAAAGGGAGGCTGAGCTGCTCAGTGATCACTTTATCCGTTGGCTGATTTACGCCGGCATGTTCGCTACAGGCACTGAACGACAACGCAGATGGTATGGTCTGTGCGTTCTGACTCGTCAAGGATCGGCCAATGGATCGTTTGTCTAATTTGCTCTCGCGGTTCGGCGTGCGGGCCAATCTGTTCTATGACGGCGACCTATGCGGCTCTGCATCTTACGATGGCGCCGAGCGGCGAGGTTATATCCATCTGCTTCAGGCCGGCAGCGTGACGTTGCTTGGTCCCGATCGCAAGGATTTGCAGCTCACTCGCCCTAGCTTGATTTTTATGCCACGCCCCGCCAAGCATCAATTGTTTGCGGGTGAGTCCGATGGCGCAAAGTTGTTGTGTGCTTCCATGGAGTTTGAGGGCGGAATTGATAATCCTTTGTCGGCTTCATTACCGGACTGTTTGGTGCTCGCACTCGATGATCTGCCCATGCTGGCAGACACGTTGGAGTGGATGTTTGCCGAGGCGGCAAATGTGCATTGTGGAAGGGAAGCCGCGCTTGAGCGCTTATTTGAGCTCCTAATCATTCTGTTGCTCCGTTACCTGCTCGATCATCACCAGTTGCGCACCGGAATGATGGCTGGACTGGCCGACATGCGGCTTGCCCGATCGCTTTTACAGATGCACAACTCCCCGGAACATGCCTGGTCAATAGCAGAGCTGGCCAGTGAGTCAAATATGTCACGCGCTGCGTATGCCGTGCATTTCAAGAGTGTCATCGGACAGACGCCTGCTGATTATTTGTTGAGTTGGCGAGTTAGCCTGGCTCAGAAGCTGATGCGAGAAGGGCGCTCGATTACGCTGATTGCAGCTCAAGTCGGCTACGAAAGTCCTTCGGCGCTGTCTCGCGCATTTAGACGCAAGACGGGGTTGAGCCCTCGTGACTGGTTGAAAGATCTGGCGGGGGAAAATGATGGCAAAAAGGCCTAAGGCATTACTGCCTTAAGCCATTGAAAAAATTATGCATTAATTTTACGTTTTTCCAGTTCAACCAGCGAATGGCCTGCCACAAATATCGAAACAGCAAGCAACCCTAAGTCTTTAAGCAGAAACTGACCTGGCGCAACGGAAATCGCCGGAAACCCTAAACTAGGCTCAATGACGCCCGGAGTGGAAAACATAAAGCTAAGGGTTGTGAAGAACAGGCCTGCAGACAGAGCGCCTCCTACCACGGATAGTTTGGGCGACAGCATGCGGCCTGCGATCAGAGTGCCGATCGAAATCTCTAGTATGCCGAGCAGGCTGGAGAACATGTCGACCGAAAAAATGCTATACACCCATCCCAAAAGCGGGCTGTTGCTCACCAGTGGAACCAGGCCCTCGGCCTCGTAGTGGGTAAATTTCATGCCGCCGAACCAGAAGTAAATAATAGCGAGAGCCAAGTACGCGCCATAGATACCTAGCCCCATAGTTTTGGTTCCAAGCGTTAAGTGGGCCTGTACGCTGGACTTCGAGTTTTCAATGCCTATGGTTTTCATGTCTGAGCTTCCAGTAGTGAGTGAGAGTGTGTTGGCTGCCGAACGCCGTATGCGTTGGCGATGAGATTATTATGGCTGGCATCTCTAATCAAGAGGCATCAGAAAGTATTGATTTCAGTGCAGATCGTCTTGGGCGGTGCAATTCGCGATGAAGGGATCGCCGTGGAGAGCGATGAGTGCACTATTTCGATAAAGGAGTCGTTTTACATAGGTCGATGAAGCGCGTTGCGGCATCGCCTACTGTCATTTCTCAAATCTGACTATGGGGCTTGGGGCGAAGGGCGGCACTGACTAGGCTTAGAACAGCTACCAACTAGCCGCGCGGCCGCGATGCACAAAGAATGGTAACTGAGCCGTGAGTGCGGTGGGCGCCCGCATTTATTTCCAAACCCTACAGATACATCGATCTTCGACTTCAACCGGGCAGATAGCTGTTGCAGCAAGCCTATCAATCGACTTTGACGTGTTAAAGAGGATAGGTTTTCCAGGGTTGGGGAACAGCCAATGTCATCAACTTTGGAAATTATCCATAAATATCATATAATTAGCGCTCAAATCAGTGCATGGGAGAAGCCCTTTTGACTACCTATACCGCATCGCTTGACACCGCCAGCCAAGCCCTGGTTTG
>NZ_JASCPA010000011.1:0-98128 GCF_029959715.1 Pseudomonas sp. PS02288
CGCGGCGGGCGCCGAGACTGCCATCCAGCCGCGGCAGCAGCGGCGCGCCGGCCACGCGGGCGCGGGCCGCCGCCTGGCGCAGGCGCGCGGCGGCGGCGGCCAGATCGAAGTTGTCGGCCAAACCTTGCGCGACCAGGGCGTCCAGCTCGGCGCTGGCGAAGGCGCGCCACCACTGCGCATCCGGCGCCGCGGCAGCGGAAACCGCATGGTTCCACTCGGCGGGTGCGGCGGGCAGGGCCTGGGGCGCCTCGGGCGCGCTGGAGCAGCCGGCGAGGGCCAGCAGGGCGAGCAGGGGCAGCGGGTATCGGGACATGGAAAACTCGTTCATTCGCTGGCCAGGGCGGCGACCGGGTCGAGGGCGGCGGCAGTCTTCGCCGGCAGGTAGCCGAACAGCAGGCCGGTGCCCACCGCGCAGGCGAAGGCCAGCAGCATCGCCGACAGGGAGAAGATCAACGGCACGCCGGCCGCCAGCAGGGCGGCGCCGCCGATGAGGCCGACCAGTACGCCGATGCTGCCGCCGACCAGGGTGACCAGCACCGCCTCGCCGAGGAACTGCCGGAGGATGTCGCGCTGGCGCGCGCCGGTGGCCATGCGCACGCCGATCTCGCGGGTACGTTCGCGCACCGTCATCAGCATCACGTTCATCACTCCGATGCCGCCGACCAGCAGCGACACGGCGGCGATCAGGCCGAGCATGCGGGTCATGCTGTCCTGGGTCTCGGCCTCGGCCTGGACCTTGGCGGCGGCGTTATCCACCTGGAAATCCTCGCGGCCATGGCGCGCCAGCAACAGCTCGCGGGCGGCGCTCTCGGCGGCCTGCACCTGGTCGGTGGAGGCGGCGGTGAGCGCGGCGTACTCGGGCTCGGCGATGTCCTGGTAGACCCGCGCGCGCCCGGCGGCGTAGGGGATGAAGACCATCTCGTCGTAGTAGTCGGCGCCGGACTCGCGGCCCTTCTCGGCCATCACGCCGATGACCTCGAACGGCGACTTGCCGATCAGCAGCTGCTTGCCCAGCGGGTTGGGCTCGTCGCGAAAGAGGAACGCGCGTGCCTTGTGCCCGAGCACCACCACCGGCGCCAGGTCCTGGTCCTCGGCGGCGGTGAAGAAGCGCCCCTCGGCCACCGGCCAGTGCTGGATCGCCGGCAGTTGCTCGTTGCTGGCGAACACGTAGATGTCGCGCGAGGCGTTGCCGTACTGGACCATGCGCGGGTTGCCGATCACCGGGGTGAACAGGTCGATCTCCGGCAGGCGGCCGAGGGCCTCCAGGTCGCTCTCGCTGAGCACGCCCCAGGGGCCGCCTTCCGGCGGTTGCGCGGCGTACAGGTAGAGCGTGGTGGCGCCCATCGAGGCCATCTGCGCCAGAACCTTCTGCTTGGTGCCCAACCCGATGGCCAGCATGACGATCACCGAGGCCACGCCGATGACGATGCCGAGCAGGGTCAGCGCGGTGCGGAAGCGGTTCAGCAGCATCACCCGCCAGGCCGAACGCAGCACCTCGCCGAGGGCGCTCCAGCCGGCACCCTGCGCGCTCATGCCGTCGAAGCGCGGCGCCGGCAAGGCGGCCGGATTGGGCTGCGCGCCGCCAAACGGCGCAGCGCTGTCGCCGATGATCGCGCCGTCGCGAATCTCGATGACCCGCCGGGCCTGGGCCGCCACTTCGCGGTCGTGGGTGATCAGGATCACCGTGTGCCCGGCCTCCGCCAGCTCGCGCAGCAGGATCATGACCTCGCGGCCGCTGTGCGAGTCGAGGGCGCCAGTGGGTTCGTCGGCAAGGATGATGCGTCCGCCATTCATCAACGCGCGGGCGATCGACACCCGCTGCTGCTGACCGCCGGAGAGCTGGCCGGGGCGATAGTCCAGGCGCTCGCCAAGGCCCAGGCGAGTGAGCAGAGCGCTGGCGCGCTGGCGGCGCGCCTCGGCGGTCATGCCGGCGTAGAGCGCGGGCACCTCGACATTCTCGCAGGCCGACTCGGTGGCGATCAGGTGGTAGCCCTGGAACACGAAGCCGAAGGCCTCGCGGCGCAGCCAGGCCAGCTGGTCGGCGTCCAGTTCGGCGACGTCGTGGCCGGCGAAGTGGTAGCTGCCGGCGCTGGGCCGGTCGAGGCAGCCGAGCAGGTTCATCAGGGTCGACTTGCCCGAGCCGGAGCTGCCGACGATGGCGACGAATTCGCCGGCGGCGATGCGCAGGTCGATGCCGTGCAGCACCTCGACTTCCGGTGCGCCGTTCTGCCCGCCGTAGCGGCGGCGGATGCCGCGCAGTTCGATCAGCGGCGTGTCGCTCACCACTGGAACCTCGACGGCGCGGGCGCGCGCTCGCCGATGACCAGCAACTCGCCCTCGCCCAGTCCCTCGACCACCTCCACCCGCTGGCGGCTGCGCGCGCCTACGCGCACTTCACGCGCGGTGGCGCGACCGGAGGCCTCCAGCACGCGGGCACTGAACAGCCCGGCCTGGCCCTCCACCGGCTGCAGCGCGGCCAGCGGCGCGGTCAGCACGTCATGCGCGGCGGCGGTGACGAAGGTCACCTGGGCGGTCATCTGCGGCATCAACTCGCCGTCGTCGTTGGCTACGTCGAACAGCACGGTGTACTGCACCGCCTTGACCGTCTGCGGCACCGTGGCGGACTCGCCGGAAGCGCTCGGCGTCACCGGCGGCGCCGGCAGCACCTGGCGCACCTTGCCGTGCCAGCGGCGACCGTCGCCACCGAGTGTGGTGAAGTAAAGCGGCATGTCGACCCGCACGCGGCGGATGTCGGCCTCGGAAACCTTGGTCCAGGCGGTCATCGCGCCGAGGTCGGCCAGGCGCAGCACGGTCGGCGTCTGGTAAGTGGCGTTGAGGGTCTGGCCCTGCTTGACGTCGACACCGATCACCGTGCCGGCGATGGGCGCGTAGAGGCGCGTGTAGCTCAGTTGCGCCTCGTTGCCGCGCAGGCGCGCGCTGGCTTCGGCGATCTGCGCGCGTAGCTGGCGCAGGCGCGCCTCGGCGGAGCGCAGGGTGGCGACGGCGATCTGCACGTCTTCCTCGCGGGTCGCCTCGTCGGCGGCCAGGCGCTGCTGGCGCAGGTGCTGCTGGCGCGCCAGATCGAGCTGCGCCTGCTGTTCGGCCAGCTGCGCGCGCAGGCCGTCGAGGGCCGCGCGGTCGGCCTCCACCGAGGCCTGGTGCAGGCTGGCATCGATCTCGGCGAGCAGCTGGCCCTTCTCCACCCGGTCGCCGGGCTGCACGTGCAGGCGGGTGACCTGGCCGGACACCTGGGCGCCAACGTCCACCGACTCGCGCGGCTGCAACGTGGCGATGGCGGTGACGCTGGCTTCGACGTCGCCGCGGCCGATGGTCACCGTGTCATAGGCCACCGCGTCATCCCAGGACAGCCAGATCAGCGCCGGCAGGGCGAGGATCATGGCGACTGCCAGGCCACGACGCAGGAGCGGGGAGAAACGCGAGTTCATCGACTACATCTTCCTTGAACGGTGCCGGCTCAGCCGGCGCTCAACAACAGGACCGGCAGACCGACACCGGCCGCCACGGCGGCCAGCAGCGCGGCGACACGCGGGCGATAGGGCAACAGCAGAACCAGGATGAAGGCACCGACGCTGAGCATGCCGCACCAGACTACGGGGCCGACGGCGCCGCCCCAGATCTGTACGCACGGCCACACGGCCAGCGCCAGCAGGAGCCAGCCGGCCAGGCGCAACAGGCGCTGACGGGTCGGCGCCTTGGCCTTCCACACCTGGGAATGATGGCGGTCCATGCCCAGGCACAGGCCAGCCAAGCCGGCATAGCAGAGCGCGGCGGCGAGAATCACGGCGAGGGTCAGACTCATGATTGTGCCTCCGCCACGGCGGCGCGCTGGCGACCACGCGCCGGCGCCCTGCGCGGCCGGCTCAGGCGCCAGGCACCCCACAGCGACAGCACACCGATGCCCAGCGCCACCAGTTCGACGCCGGCACGCTCGCCGTCGCCGCGCTGCAGGTAGCTGAACAACTGATCACCAACGGTCAGCCAGTTGAGCAGCGGCAGCAGCAGGCAGAGGACGGCCAGCGCCAGCAGCTGCTCGACCCAGGCCCGCGCAGCAGGACGCAGGCCGGCGTGGACAAAACTCAGCAGCCAGACGGCGAAGAACACCGCGATCTCCCATTCCGGGCGGTCGGCGATGCCCAGCGGCAGCAGGCGATTGCCCCAGAAGAACGCCACGCAGGCGACGGGCAGACCGGTCAAGGTGCCGACGTTGAGCACCTCGATCACCCGGTACACGCGCGGCGTGGCACTGCCGAACTCGTCCAACGAACGCTGGCGGCGCTTGACCATGAACAGCAGCGCGCCGGTGGCCAGCATGGCCGCGCCTGCCAGGCCGCTGATGAAGTACAGCCAGCGCACCAGGTGGCCGCCGAAGGCGGCGAAGTGCAGGTTGGCCATCACCGACTGCACGTCCTGCGCGGCGCCGCCACGCAGCTCGCCCGGCATCTGCACGTCGGTCTGCTCACCCGTCACGCCGTTGAAGAACACCCGGCCACCGCCGTCGCCGAGCAGGCGGTACTCGCCCGGCTTCTCGATGAAGCGGCCGAACACCCGCACCGAGGCGCTGCTGTCATTGGGGTGCTCGATGCTGACGAAACTGGCCGGGCGCTGCAGTTGCTGCTCGGCATGCAGCAGCATGCCGTCGAACGCGGCCAACGGCGCGGCGATGCCGGTGATTTCCTGGGCCGCCGGCTGGTCCAGCAGGTCGGCGAAGTAGGCCTCCTCGCTGTCGTAGTGCGCGGCGATGCCGGCCGGCATGTACAGGGCGTAGAAGGTCGCCAGGCCGGTGTAGGCGATCATCAGCTGGAACGGCAGGCTCAGCACCGAGAGGGCGTTGTGCGCGTCCAGCCAGCTGCGCTGGCCCTTGCCCGGACGGAAGGTGAAGAAGTCCTTGAAAAGGCGCTTGTGGATGACGATGCCGCTGACCAGCGCCACCAGCATGGCCATGGTGAAGGCACCGACGAACCAGATGCCGGCCGTGCCGCCGTGGAACTCGAAGTGCATGTGCACGAAGTGGTGACCGCCTTCGCTGTCACGCTCGCGGGAGCCGTCCACCGGGTTGCCGGTGCTGGCGTCGATGCGGGAGTTGTGGAAGTTCTCCTGCGGGTCCTGCCAGAACAGGCGGATCGAGGGGTCCTCGTCCGACGGCAGGCCAATGCCCAAGAAATGCGCGTTGGGCTGGTTCTCCTCGAACCAGGTACGGGCCATGCGCACGGCCTGGGGCCGGTCGAAGCCATCGTCCATGCGGGTGTCGCCGGTGGCCTCGGTGGCCTGCGGCAGGTGCGGCTTCATCCAGCGGGTGATGGGCTCGTCGAACACGCCCAGGCTGCCGGTGAGGAAGATCACGAACAGCACCCAGCAGGCCCACAGCCCGCCCCAGGTATGCAGCCAGGCCATGGCCTGGCGGAAACCGCCCTCGGCCGCGCCGCTCTGTACCTTGCTCATGCGTCACCTCCCAACAGCAGGCCGGCGCCGGTCAGTGCCAGCGAGGCGATCAGCAGCACCCGCCAGATGCGCCTCAGGTTGGGCGTGGCGAACGCCCAGACGATCACCGCGGTGTACACCGCGAAGCTGGTCAGCGAGGCGGCTAGGATCGCCTGGCTCTTGGGCAGCGGCAGCACGGCGCCGAGGAAGATCACGCTGGCGCAGGTCAGTGCATAGCCGCCAAGCAAGGCAGCCAGAGTGCGCGAGAGCAGCGCGCGGTAGCGGGGAGAAATCGATTTCATCGGCGAGCGACCATGGAAGCCGGAACAGGAAGGCCGCCGGCAGTACCGGCGGCGAAGCGTGCGGGGCGCAGAGACAATGCAGTGGCCCACACTTGAGGACGGATGAACCCGGTAAAACCGGAAGTTCCGGCCCTCGCCAAGCTGTGACCGGATGTTTCGTCGGCGCTACGAGCCGTTCAGAACTCCATGCGCAGGCCGAGGCTGGCGTTGCGCGGCTCTCCGAAATAGCTGGAGCTGGAACTGGTGTAGTACTCCTCGTCCAACAGGTTGTTGAGGTTGAGGGTGGCGCTGAGCTGCTCGGTGATGGGGTAGCGTGCCATCACGTCGACCACCGCATAGTCATCCTGGGTGAAGCGCTGGTTGCGCGCCGGACCGACGCCATCGCTGTAGATCTCGCTCTGCCAGTTGACCCCGCCACCGATGGTCAGGCCATTGCCGATGCTGCGCAGGACGTAGGTGGTGAACAGCTTGACGGTGTTCTGCGCAATGTTGGTGTTGAGCTTGTTGCCATCGGCATCCTGCACGATGTTGCGGCTGAAGCTGGCGCTGAGCTGCCAGTCGATGGCCACTTCACCCGTGACTTCCACCTCGAAGCCACGGGTCTTGGTGCCGGATTCGGCGCGGTAGGCAGCCTCCGTTGTACCCGGAATAAGTACTTCTGGCGTGATAGCAACCGCCAGGTTGTCCTGTTCGATTTGATACAGGGCCAAGCCAAGGTTCAGGCCGCCATCGAAGAACGCCGCCTTGCTGCCCACCTCATAGCCTTCGCCTTCCAGCGGGTCGATGTAGGCACCAGTCACAGTCCGGTTGCTCTGCGGCTTGAAGATGCTGGTGTAGCTGCCGTACACCGACCAGATGTCGTTGAGATCGTAGACCAGGCCGGCGAAGGGGGTGACCACGCCGGTTTCACTACGGTCGCTGCTGTCGCCCCCGCCACCGTAGTACTCGTTCTTGATCTTGTTGTTCCAGTCTATGACCCGCGCGCCGAGGATGAACGACAGGTCGTCACTGGCGCGCAGCCGGGTGCTGGCGTATGCAGCTTTCTGCTCCTCGCTGAAGTCCATGCGGCCATAGGCCTGCAGATCGGGCTTGACCGGAGTTTTGCCATCCCAGGTGTAGATGTTGTCGATCACCGGGAAACCGTCGGTGGTGGGATCGGTCCACCAGGAGTAGGTCGGGGTGTTGTAGTCGGTGCGCTGCTGGCTGTAGCCGAAGATGACATCGTGCTCCAGGCCGAACAGGTCGAAGTTGCCCGCCAGATTCAGGTCGAAGCTGTTCTGTACCGGTTTGGCCTTCCAGCGGTTGGCATAGAACACGATCGAAGCAGGATCGGCTCCGGCCTCCCCGTTGTTCCCCCCGGCATAGCCGCTGAGTTCGTCGTATTCGCTACGGCGATTGTTCAGACTCAGCTTGGCCTTCCAGCGCTCGGTCAGGTTGTGCTCGAGGATGGCGAAGGCGGAGACGGCACTGCGCTTGGAATAGGCCCACTTGGCAGCGGCGGAGTCCGACTCGTCATGATCGGACCGGGTACCGTCGTTGTTGAACAGCGGCAGGCCACTACGGGCGTGGCCGTCGTAGTCGTCGGACTGCGAGTCCATGCCGAAGGTCAGCAGGGTGTCTGCGGTCAGGTCGGCCTCGACCACCCCGTAGAACACCTCCTTGCGCTCGCTGAGGCGGTCGACATAGGAGTTGTTCTCCTGATACGCGCCCACCAGGCGGCCGCGCACGTTGCCGCTCTCGGTCAACGAACCGCTGACGTCGGCCTCGGTGCGGCGGTAATCCCAGGAGCCGCCGGTGACCGTGACGCTGCTCTTGAAGCCGGCCGTGGGGCGCTTGCGGATCATGTTCAGGGTCGCGCCAGGGGTGCCCACGCCGTTGGTCAGGCCGGTGGCGCCACGGATCACCTCGACGCGGTCGTACAGCACCATGTCGTTGCTCTGGGCAGGGCTCCCGTAGTTGCTGTCGAGCAGCTGCAGGCCATCGATCTGGTAGTTCTCGACCCTGAAGCCACGCGAGTAGATACCGCTGCTGTCGCCACCGTTGCCGCCACTCTGGCTGAGGGTCAGGCCGGGGGTCTGGCGCACCACGTCGGTGAGCTGGGTGAGGTTCTGGTCCTTCATGCGCTGGCTGGTGATCACCGAGACCGACTGCGGCGTCTCGCGGATCGACAGCGGCAGGCCGGTGGCGGTGCTGGTCGAGCCGGTGGTGTAGGAACCGGTGTCCTCGGTGGTCTCGCCCAGGCCGGCACCGGTGATCGTGATGGCATCGAGTTGCAGCGTCGAGCCGGCTTCCGGCGCCGGCAGCAGCGAATAATTGCCGCTGGCCTGCCGCGTTACCTGCAGGCCGCTGCCGGACAGCAGGCGCTGCAGCGCTTCATCGGCGGACAACTGCCCCTGCACGCCCGGCGACTGCAGGCCGCGCACGGTCTCCGGAGAATAGGACACGCTGACGCCGGTGGTGGCGGCGAAACTGTTCAGCGCCGACTCCAGCGAACCCTCGGCAATCGCGAAGTCGTGCTGCGCTACCACGCTCTGCGCCCAGGCGGGCTGCACCTGCACCAGGCTGGCGACCGGCAGCGCCAGCACCGCGCCGAGCAACGCGCGATTGATGGCCACACCCAGCGGGCTGGGGCAGGGGGAGCTACGAAGCAACGACGTACTGCGCGGAGCGGTCTGGCGCGACATGGAAGGTTCCTGGGAGCGTTGACAGGGAGCGCACTGCGGGCGCTTTCCTAACCAAGTCGAGTGAGAAACGAAATCAACAACACCCCAGGCAAAAATATTTCCGCGTCGGCTCAGGCCGGCTCGATCCGCACCCAGTAACGGGTCAGCCGACGCACGCGCAGCGGCAGGGTGCTGCGCAGGTTGTCCAGCACCGCGTCGCTGTCGGCCAGCTGGAAGGCGCCGGAGATGCGCAGCCCGGCCAGCGCCGGGTCGCAGGACAGCAGGCCCGGGCGATAGCGCGCCAACTCGTCGATGAAGCGCGGCAGCGCCCAATCGCTGACCACCAGCATGCCGCGCAGCCAGGCATCGGCATGCGCCTCCAGCGGCTCGATGGCGCCGCAGGCCGTGGCGCCGTACCACAGCTGCTGGCCAGCCTCGACGCGCACTGGCCGGTCCGGCGCGTCCAGCGGGCGTACCTCCACCGCGTGCTGCAGCACGCGCACCTGGGTGCGCTCGCCGTCCTGGCGCACCAGGAATCGGGTGCCCAGGGCGCGGATGCTGCCCTGTTCGGTGTGCACCACGAAGGGCCGGTCCTCAGTGTCCTTGCCGGTCTGCACATGGATCTCGCCACGGCGCAGGTGCAGTTCGCGCAGGCGCTTGCCGTAGCGGATGTCGAGGGCAGTGTCGCTGTTCAGGCGCACCTGGCCGCCATCCTCCAGACGCAGGCTGCGGCGCTCGCCAACGGCGGTGTACTCATCGGCGCGCACGCTGCGCAGGGGCGCGGACTGCCAGCCAAGGCCGGCCGTCCCCCCACCGATCAGCAGCAGGCCGAGCAGCTTGAGGCTGCTACGTCGACGACCGTCGACCCCACGCAGCGCGGCCGGGGCGATACCGTTCGGCAGGCCGCCCAGCTTGCCCTGCAGGCGTTCCATGCGACTCCAGGCCTGACGGTGCGCGGGGTCGGCCTCCAGCCAGCGCAGATGCGCCTCGCCCGTGGCGGCGCAGTGCGGTGCGGCCTGCAGGTCCAGGTGCCAATTGGCGGCGGCCTGCAATACGGCCAGCGAGGGTTGCGCGATGCTGCCCATGCCTAGTCGCCCATCAGCAGCAGACACTGCGTCAGGCCGCGCACCACGTATTTGCGCACCGTGTTGGTCGATACGCCCAGGCGCCGGCCGATCTCCACCTGGCTGAGACCGTCGAGCTGGGCGAGCAGGAATATCTCGCGGCAGCGCGGGCCGAGGCCGTCGAGCAGGCGGTCGATCTCCAATAGGGTCTCAATGATCAGCGCGCGCGCTTCCGGCGAGATGTCCAACGGCTCGGGCAGCGCGGCGAGGGCATCGAGGTAGGACTGCTCGAGGGCGCGGCGGCGGAAACCGTCGATCATCAGGCTACGGGCGATGCTGCTCAGATAGGCGCGCGGCTCGCGCAGGTCGAACGCCTGTCGGCTGGAAAGCACGCGGACGAAGGTGTCCTGGGCCAGGTCGGCAGCGTTCTCCGTACAGGGCAGACGCCTGCGCAGCCAATGGCTCAGCCAGGCGTGATGCTCGCGATAGAGCACCTGCACGGCTTGCTGGGTGGCGATGTCGACGGCCTGATCGGGGGAGCGCAAGGACAGAACCTAAATGATAATTCCTATCATTTATTCTCTTATGAAAACGTCCTCTCTCGCAAGCCGCGCGGCGCCGTCAGTCGTTCTTCTGGTAGATGATCTTCTTGCTGCCACCTTCGCAGCTGCCGACCACCATGTTGGCGTCCTCGACGTCGGCGGCCGGCACGATCTCCAGCGTGTAGCTGGTGACATTGGCGGCCTGGATCTTCACCTCGATCTCCTGCTTCAGCGCCTCGCAGGATTTGGGCGCGGCGAGCGCCGTGTGACACAGCATTGTGGCCGTGGCGGCCACTGTCCAGCGCTTCATGTAGGTCTCCTCGGGGCCCGATCAGGCCGTTCTAGCTGGGTTAGAACAAGGACGCCAGCGCCTGTTCCCGCTCCGCTGCCGGCAACCGGCCGATTTGCGCGGCGCGCCGATAGAACTCGCGCCAGTCGCCATTCGCCCGCCGGAACAGCGCGGCGAAGGCCTCTACCCACTGGTCGTAAAGACCGAACGGCAGTAGGCGGGCATTGTTCAGCGGCTGCGCCATCCAGGCGTCGTAGCGCGTATCACCGCCCCACTGCCCGTCACGCAGGGTGCGATATTCCGCACGTAGTCGCTCGAACTCGGCGGCCTTTCCGGCCCCTTTCTGCGCAGCGTCGAGCGGCTCGGCGTAGAGGGCCTGCAGGCGTTCCCGGCTGGCCAGGATCAGCTCGGTGAACTGTCGACGCTGCCGCTCCTGACGCGCATCCGGCACCGGCAGGCCGCGGGCGGCGCGCCACTCGCGAAGGCCCTGCTGCTCGACGAAGCTGGCGAAGGACTCGTTGAACGCGGTGTCGTCGGCCACGTAAAGCTGCTGGTGCGCCAGTTCGTGGAAGATCGTCGCGGCGAGACGGTCGTCGTCCCAGCGCAGCATGCTGCTGAGCAGCGGGTCGTCGAACCAGCCGAGGGTCGAGTAGGCCTCGACGCCGCCGACGTAGGTATCCAGCCCCTCCTCGTTGAGCAGCGCCGCGGCGCCACGCGCCCTGCCCTGCTGGTAATAGCCGCGATAGGCCACGCAGCCGGCGATGGGGAAGCAATGTTCCACCGGCGCCAGCGAGTAGCGCGGAGTGGCGAAGACGTTCCACACCACGAACGGCCGCCCGATGTCGGCGTAGACGCGGTAGCTGCGGTTGTCCGGCAGGTGCAGCGAGACGCTGGCGAAGCGCCGCGCCTGCTGCGCCAGCGCCAGCCTCTGGCGCAGGTGCGGGTCGCGCGCGGGGTCGGCGAGCACCGCGTCGATGGGTTCGCGCTGGCGCAGCACCTGCAGTTGGCCCTGCAGCAACTGCCCGTAATAGCTGGAGCAACCGCTCAGCGCGAGGCACAGCAGCAGGGGAACCCAACGCAGGGCGCGGTTGTCGAGTAACGGGATATTTGGCGGCGACATGCCGGCGACCCTATCCCATCGCGGCAGTGCGCTCCAGCGCCGCCGCGCTTCGATCCCCCGACTGGAGACGCCGATGCGTGCCACCCTTCTCTGCCTCAGCCTGCTGACTCTTCAAGGATGCTCGCTGTGGATGCCCCGGCCCGACCCGAACCAGGCCTGGGTCGACCTCGATGCCAAGGGCGCACCGCCGCTGGCGCTGGAAGTGGACGACAAGCCGCTGGAGGACGATCGCTACTTCCAGGTCGAGCCGGGTAGCCACGCGCTGACGGTGCGTTATCGCTTCGAGGTCAGCGCCGCGAATACCGGCCACGACCAACCGCTGCAGCGCGACTGCCGGCTGACGCTCAAGTACGACGACTTCGATGCCGGCGGTCGCTATCGCCTGGAGGCGGGCGAATGGGGCTTCCGCCCGTGGGTCAAACTCTACGACCAGCAGAACCAACTGCTCGGCCGTGGCCAGGAACAACGCTGCGGTGGCGTATAGCGGTTATTCTGCGGTCCCCAGACGAGGACTCCACGATGCGTAACCTGGCCGTTTTCCTGATGCTGCCGCTGCTGCACGCCTGCGCGGCGCCGCTTCCGAAACCCGATCCGAACCTCGCCTGGGTCGACGTGCGGGCAGTGCCGATCGGCGACATCTCGGCTGACCGGCTGGACGGCAAGCGCCTCGACGATGCGCGCTACTTCCAGGTCGGTCCCGGCGCCCACGAGCTGGACGTGCGCTATCAGTACGAGGTCAACCGCGGCGGCGGCGTCGATTCCAGCGGCCCGTCCCAGGTCACCTGCTACCTGCGCGTGCGCTACGACGGCTTCGTTCCCGGCCAGCGCTACCGCCTGGAAGCACGGCCGCTGGTGCTCAAGGCCCAGGGCTGGCTGTATGGCGAGGGACGCGAGCCGCTGGCGAGCGCCAAGCTGCTGCGCTGCGGCCCCTACTGAAACCCGGCGGAACCTGAACCGCCGCCCGGGCATCGAAAAACCGTGGGCCTACTCCGGGCTCGATGAGCGGGCTACTCGTTTCCCATGAATTTCACCCAATGGATGGCCGTGCTCGGCCTCCTGTTGCTGGCGCTGGCCCTGGCCTCGGCATTCCTGCGCTGGCTGCCGGTCACCACCTCGATCCTCTACCTGGCCTTCGGCGTTGTCATCGGCCAGTTCGGCATCGGCCTCTGGCATGCCGATTTCGACCAGATCTCGGTCTGGCTGGAGCACCTCGCCGAAGTCGCCGTGCTGGTCTCGCTGTTCGCCAGCGGGATCAAGCTGCGCCTGCCGTTCCGCGACCCGGCCTGGCTCAGCGCCTATCTGCTGGTCGGCCCGGTGATGCTGCTGTGCATCGGCGGCGTGGCGCTGGTCGGGCATTACGGCTTCGGCCTGAGCTGGGGCGTCGCGGTGCTGATCGGCGCGATCCTCGCCCCCACCGATCCGGTGCTCGCCAGCCTGGTGCAGGTCAACCACGCCAGCGACTGCGACCGCGTGCGCTACGGCCTCACCGGCGAGGCCGGCTTCAACGATGGCGTGGCCTTCCCCTTCGTGGTCTTCGGCCTGCTGCTGATCGAATACGGCGGCGGCTCCTGGGCGTGGGTCGACGACTGGTTCTGGCAGCGCCTGCTGTGGGCGGTGCCGGCCGGGCTGGCGAGCGGTTTCGTGCTCGGCAAACTGGTCGGCCGGCTGGCGATCTACCTGCGCGCGCGGCACGCCGAAACCGGCATCTCGCCCAACGATTTCCTCGCCCTGGCGCTGATCGCGCTGTCCTACGTGATCGCCGAATCCATCGGCGCCTGGGGCTTCCTGGCCACCTTCGCCGCCGGTGTCGGCCTGCGTCACGCGGAGATATCCTCCAGCGGCCATGACGCCGAGCCGGCCGAGCACATCACGCGCAAGGTGCTGCCGCGCCTGGCGGGGGAAATCCCGCAGCGGCTCGACGTCGACGGCATGCGCATCGACGAGCCGAAGATCGCCGCTGGCGTGCTGATGAGCGACATCCTCAGCTTCGGCAACCTGCTCGAACGCAGCCTGGAAGTGCTGCTGGTGACCATCCTCGGCGTGGTGCTGACGGCGCACTGGGACTGGCGCGCGGTGCCGCTGGGCCTGGCGCTGTTCGCGGTGATCCGGCCGCTATCGGTGTGGCTGGTGTTCCCGCGCAGCCTGGTCACCCGGCCGCAGCGGCGCCTGCTCGGCTGGTTCGGCATTCGCGGCATCGGCAGCCTGTACTACCTGTGCTACGCGCTAAACCATCACCTGCAGGAGTCGGCGCGGGTGGACGTCACCGACCTGACGCTGTCGGTGGTCGCGCTGAGCATCTTCATCCACGGCCTGACCACCCAGCCTCTGCTGAGCCGCTACGAGAAACGCTACGCCGGGCAGATTTCCTGCGCGCAGCCCGACAAGGGCTGACGTGCGAGCGCGAGCGCCAGCGCCGCGTCCGTCGGGATTGCGGCGTGCGGGCTTGTCTTCGGCATGCCGAGCCCGCATCTAACCCTCATACAACGAGGTGAACGACATGTCCCGACTCGCCAATACCCGTATTTCCACCCTCGACCTGGTGCCGATCCGCGACGATGGCAACGCCGCTCAGGCGCTGCGCAATTCGCTGTCGCTGGCGCGCCACGTCGAGAAGCTCGGCTTCACCCGCTTCTGGGTCGCCGAGCACCACAACATGGACGGCATCGCCAGCTCCGCCACCGCCGTGCTGCTCGGCTACCTGGCCGGCGGCACGTCGAGCATCCGCGTCGGTGCCGGCGGGATCATGCTGCCGAACCACGCGCCGCTGGTGATAGCCGAACAGTTCGGCACCCTGGAGGCGCTGTACCCGGGACGCATCGACCTCGGCCTGGGCCGCGCGCCCGGCGCCGACCAGTTCACCGCCCACGCGCTGCGTCGCGACCGCATGGGCAGCGCCGACGATTTCCCGCGCGACGTGGAGGAACTGGAACGGCTGCTCGGCCCGCGCCAGCCGAACCAGCGCGTGGTGGCGATGCCCGGCGCCGACAGCAACCTGCCGATCTGGCTGCTCGGATCGAGCCTGTTCAGCGCGCAACTGGCAGCCGCAAAGGGCCTGCCCTACGCCTTCGCCTCGCACTTCGCGCCGCGTTACGTGCACGAGGCGATCCGCCTGTACCGGGAGAATTTCCGGCCCTCGGCGGTACTCGACAAACCCTACGTGATGCTCGGCGTTCCGCTGATCGCCGCGGACGACGACGAGCAGGCCGAATTCCTCGCCACCACGGCGTTCCAGCGCATCCTCGCGCTGCTGCGCGGCGAAAGCCTGGTGCTGCGCCCGCCAGTGGAAAGCATGCACGGTCGCTGGCTGCCGCACGAGCAGGACGCGGTGGGGAATTTCTTCGGCATGGCGGTGATTGGCGGGCCGGAAAAGGTGCGCGCGCGGCTGGAAATCCTCCTCGAGCAGACCCAAGCCGACGAGCTGATCTTCACCTGCGACCTCTACGAACACGCCTCGCGGTTGCGCTCCTACGAAATCCTCGGCCAGTTGCATGCGGGGACGATCTGAGCCACGCCCTCCGCGCATAAAAAAACGGCCCGATTCGGGCCGTTTTTTTTGTGCTCCAGCGCAGGCATCAGCCTTTGCGATAGACGATTTCCTTGCTGCCGGCTTCACAGCTGCCGACCACCTTTCCATCCGCCGCCGCGCCCTTGTCGACCACTTCGAGGGTGAAGCCCGACGCGCCCTTGGCCTCGATCTTCGCGGCGATTTCCGCCTTCAGTTCCTCACAGGGCTTGGCGGCGGCGAATGCCGAGGAAGCCAGCACGCTCAAGCCCACTGCCATCAGTACTCTTTTCATCTTCGTTCCCTCGTTTGTTTACGACCCTGGTTTCCCTGTCTTCAGCGCCTTAGCTGTGCTCGACACGGAACCCGACTTTGATGGTGACCTGGTAATGCGCGACCGCACCGTTCTCGATGTGGCCACGGGTTTCCACGACTTCGAACCACTCCATCAGCTTGACGCTCTTCGACGCCTCGGCGAGTGCGTTGCTAATGGCATCTTCGATGGTAGTCGTGGATGAGCCAACCAGCTCGACCAGCTTGTAGGTGTGATGATCCGACATGCCTTTCTCCCCTTGGGATGAGTGATTGAAGCGTCGCGGGTTGGGCCGCCTACTTAATCAGGCTGGAGATGCACGGAAAAAGTTCGATGGCATGAACGAGGCGGCGTTTCCGGCGCGGCGCGCTAGTCGGCGAGTCGCTCGTAGGCGAAGCCGAAGGACTTGAACTCGCGGTTGAACCAGGTGCCCTTGGACGGCGCGGCGAGCAGCGCCCGATGGACTTCCGGCGGCACCCCGGCGTAGCGATAGCAGGCGCCACTGGCGAACTCGACCTCCAGCTCGGCGCTGTCCTCGCAGTAACCGACGCGGCGCAGGCTGCTCGAGTCCACCGCTTCGCGCCGCATGGCTCAGCCTCGGTCTGACTGCTCGTGCTTGAAGCCGGCCGCCTGGATCGTCCACAGCGACTGGAAGAGTCCGCCCTGGCGGCGCAGCTCGTCGGGCGGGCCGTCCTCGACGATGGCGCCTTTCTGCAGCACGACGATGCGGTCGAAGCTGGCCAGCGTGGACAGCCGATGGGCCACGGCCACCACGGTGCGACCCTGCATCAGGTCGGCCAGGGCGGCCTGGATTTCCGCTTCGGAATGGGTGTCCAGGGCCGAGGTCGCCTCGTCGAGGATCAGGATCGGCGAATCCTTGAGGAACGCGCGGGCGATGCCCAGGCGCTGGCGCTGTCCACCGGAGAGCATCACCCCTCGCTCGCCCACCAGGGTGTCGTAGCCCTGCGGCAGCTCGCGGATGAAGGCGTCGCAGAAGGCATTCTTCGCGGCCATCACGACGTCCTCGTCGGTGGCGTCCGGACGGCCGTAGCGGATGTTCTCGCGGATCGTCCGGTTGAACAGCGCGGCTTCCTGCGGCACCACCGCCAGACGCTCGCGGAGGCTGTCCTGGCTGACTTCGCTGATGTCCTGGCCATCGATCATCACCCGCCCGGCCTGGGGGTCGTCGAGGCGCTGGATCAGGCTGATCAGGGTCGACTTGCCGGCGCCCGAGGAGCCGACGATGCCGACCTTCTGCCCGGCCGGGATGGTCAGCTCGAAATGCTCGAACACGCGACGGCCGTCGGGGTAGCGGAAGGTCACGTCGCGGAACTCGATCTGCCCCTGCGACAGCGCCAGGTTGGCTTCCGGGTCGTCCAGCGCATGCGGCTGCACGATGATCTTCAGGGTGTCGGCGATGGCGCCGAGCTGCTGCGTGGTGTCGACCAACGCCAGCGCCAGCTCGCGCGAGCCGTGCAGGATGCGGAAGGTCAGCGTGCTGACCATCACCACGTCGCCGGCGCTGATGCTGCCGGTACGCCACAGGCTGATGGCCCAGATCAGCATGCCGCCGGCCATCACCGACAGGCAGATGTCGTGGATCACCCGGGCTTTTTCCAGGTACATCCAGCTGCGCCGGTGGGCCAGCGCCTCGACGCCGATCTCCTCGGCCAGGCGGCGACTTTCGCGTTCGCGGGCGGAGAACGCCTTGATCGTCCAAACGTTGCTGACCACGTCCACCAGCTCGCCGCCGACCCGCGCGGCCTGGGCGGCGAAGCGCTGGTGCTTGGAGCGGCCGAGGATACCGAACCCGGTGATCAGCGCCGCCACCAGCAGCACGAAGCCGATCAGCGTCACCGCCATGCGCACGTCGACGGTCAGCAGCACCAGCACCGCGCCGGCGAAATCCACGCAGGGCGGCATGATGCGCCAGGCTAGACCGCCGAAGATGGAGCCCGCCGCGGTGCCGGTGGCGGTGATGCGGTTGCCCAGCGCGCCGGCGAAGTGTTCGCTGAAGTAGCGCATCGGGTGGCCGGTGAGGTAGCGGAACAGGTCGACGCGCACGTCGACGCAACTCGACACCACGGTGCGGCAGCCGAGCCAGCCGCCGGCGCGCCAGAACGCGTTCTCCAGCACGATCAGGCCGATGAACACCGCGAGGGGCGGCCATACCGCGGCGTTGACGCGGTCGTCGGTGGCCATCGCGTCCACCAGCAGCTTCATCCCGTACTGCACCGCCACGCCGCAGCCAGAAGCGCCGACGATGAGCAGGAACATGCCGCCGAAGTGCCAGGGCCGCTGACGCACGTAATGCATCAGGAAGGCCACCGGACGACTCGGCAGTACCGGCGTCGCCAGACGCGGGCTGGGGACGGTCATGGGCGCTGCACTCCAAAAAAGGCTACTGGCGTTCGACGGGCCAGGCCTGCTCCGGTTCAACGCGAATTCGCCGCCCAGAGCGCGATGCCGGTTGACCGGATCCTGATTTGCCGCTGCGGGAAGAGTTTCGGGTACGCAGGTCGCTCCAGCAGCTCATCCTTCCTCCACCGGGTGGCATCGTGTAAGCGCGCGCCGGATTTGGCACTGTCCTGCACTGGATTTGGCATAACAGAAAGGAGGCGAGTTAGCGGGATGTTTGGCACAGCACCCGCCGATCTAGGAAGGGACACTACAGCCAAGACTTTTTACTGGCACTCAGCGCCGCGAGCTCCTTTCCAACCGCAATGGCTTTGTTGAGTAACCTGGCAGTTTCCTCAAAATCCGCTGGCTCAGAGCTACCTTCGTAAAGAACTCCTCCGGGAGCTACATCTGTTCTAACAGCCTCGATCAACTGATAAAATCGAACGGCCAACGATGCCTCCTGGGGAGTAAGAGCGCCCAGCCGGCTGATGAAGGCCTGATACACGCTTTTGTAGCTGTCGGTAATGGCTACTTGCGCTTGGATGACATGCTGATCCGGCTCAGAGGTTAGAAGCTCGCCTTGGGACTCCTGAAGCCCATACAGGTAACCACGATCTTCAATAACTTCTAGTAACGCCGAAACCTCGGCCAGGATTGCCGCCCTAACTGTCTGAGCCTCCCGTCTCGCTTGCTGTGCACTAAGAAACAGCGGCCCTATAACTCCAGTGGCGCCGGCTGAAAAGGCTACCAATATTGCTGTCCAGTTAACGTCCATGTGCTCATCCCTGGGTTTGTTTTGAGACCTCAGAATAACCCGCCCATCACCTCTGGCTGCCAGTTCATTATCACCAGTTCCTGACTGGCCGGCTGGCCGCCCTGGCGCTGGTTGCCGGTGCTGTATTTGATGCTCAGCTGCTCCATGTGGAAGCCATCGAACGCTCGGCGGATGTCCGGGTGGTCGTTGATGCTGACCATCACCTTGCCCTTGCAGCGCCTCATGAACTCGGCCATTTGCTCGTACTGCTCGAACGGGAAGTCGACGCCGTAGCCTTCGGTCTGCCAATACGGCGGGTCCATGTAGAAGAACGTGTGCGGCCGGTCGTAGCGCTCGACGCAGGCCAGCCAGCTCAGGTTCTCGACGTAAGTGCCCGCCAGCCGTAGATAGGCGGCCGACAGGTTCTCCTCGATGCGGCACAGGTTGATCGCTGGGCCGGTGGTGGCGGTGCCGAAGGTTTGGCCGTCCACTCTGCCACCGAAGGCATGCTGTTGCAGGTAGAAGAAACGGGCGGCCCGCTGTATGTCTGTCAGGGTCTCCGGGCGCTTGTCCTGTTCCCACTTGAATATTTGGCGGCTCGACAGCGCCCACTTGAACTGGCGGACGAACTCTTCGTTGTGGTTCTGCACAACCCGGTAGAGATTCACTAGCTCGCCGTTGATGTCGTTTAGCACCTCGGTCCTGGCTGGGACCGGACGCATGAAAAACAGCGCGGCGCCCCCCGGCGAAGACCTCCACATAGCATTCATGCGGCGGAAAGAGAGGGAGAAGCTTGTCAGCGAGGCGGCGTTTGCCGCCCATCCATGGAATGATCGGAGAGGATTGCATCGGGGGTTTGGGTGACCTATATACTGTATAGGCAAACAGTATCCGTCACCTCATATCAAGCGGCCTTTCTGGAGCATGCAATATGGAAAACGCCCCTAAGAGCCCGTCATATATCAAGGTGAGCGCACTTGTAGTCGCTAGCATGAAGCAGGTTTTCGTGCACCGCCCAGAAAGCACCGCCGAGCTGGCGCGACTTGCACTTGACCTGCTGGTGAAGGAACGCGGCACTGAGGGCGCTCGCCTGTTCTTGCGAGAAGAGTTCTCCACTTATCGTCGCGACTATCGGGGCTTCCATCTCGACAGGCGAGAACCGAAAACCGGATCAGAACCGATGACAGGCCCTAGTCAGAGCGCATACAAAGTCAGCCCGCCGATCAACTGATGTCCTTCCACGGGTTGATTTCCAGCGTCAGCCCCTTCCACTGCTTGCTGTCGTCGTTGCTGTAGTCCTCGTCCCAATCCGAGGGCTCGCCCTTGAATCCGATCTGTACAACCAGCGCCCGCGCATCGCTCCAGCACTTGACGTAATACAGGCCGAAGTAGCGCCGTCCACTCTCGCGGTGGGTGGCGATCAGGAAGCGGAAGCCGCCCTGTCCGGGCTTGTCCTTCACTACTTCATCACCCCAGAACTCGAAGGTGCACTCGGTAACAGGGCACCCCATGAATCGTGTGAATCGAGCGTTGTTTGCTGGGTTCCGGTACGCCAGCCAGATCAGCATCGAGAGCGGGTGAAACGCGCCAAGCCCGAAAGGTGCATTCAGATGCCACCAGCCGCGTCGGTCGCCCGCTGCGCCATCCCGATCATTGCTCCATAGCCAAGCCCAGCCGGGCAAGATGACGCGAAGCCAGTCGCCTGCCGCCTCGGTGAAGGGCTGGCGGGAAGTCTCATTCACGCTGCGCCACGGGAGCGCCAGGGGGACGACCACAAATCCTGCTAGCACCAGCGTGATGCGCAGCACCAGGAGGCCGACTGTCTGTGCCAAGCCGAGCGCCAGAAGGCGCCAACTGATTGGCGTAATAGAGGTCACGGTGGTCATACCGGCGCGTCCTCCGTCGACGCCGGGCTGACCGGTCGAACACCAAATGGGAACGCAGCATTACCCGCTTTCCATGCTCTGACTGCAACGCGATAGGCCCGCCATTGCGTTGCTGAACCTGGCGCTGCCGCCGGATCGGCGTCTTCGATCATCAGCAATTGCTCTGCAATAAGCAGCAGCTCCGATTCCCGCCATGCGTCCTCGTCGCTCGACGCCCCGTGCAAGCTCGCGCCATAAGCCTCAGTGCTGAAGTCCCAAGTCTGGTCAGCCCACTGCGGGCCAAACGGCACCTCGATCCCATCAGTTGGGGGCTCGGGAGCATCCACCCACGACCCGATAAATGCCCCGTCAGCGTTCACATAGAACCGCTGGACGCTCAGCCGCTCGCCCTGGGCCACTGCTTGATCTGATTCCATGCCTTTACCCCTTGATTACGCAAAAACCTTCACTTTCAGTTGTACTTGCGCGCTTGTTACGCCGCTAACAGCACCATTTGCCGCGAACATCGTCAGGCCGTTAAAGCCGATCACGACCGTAACGGTCGAGGTGGTTTTCTTGCGCGCTTCGACGCCCCAGGAATTCAGGTTATTGCTGCAGTCTTGAGCCCCCAATTCAGCGCTCTCGCCCACTGCCACCCCGTTTACTGCAGCAATAGCAACAAGTTCAAACATGACGAGCTTCGGAACAACGCCGAGGCCGTGCGTGATAGTCAACGTGCCACCGTTGGTGTAGCTGACTGTCGTTTCGTAGTAATT
Source organism: Pseudomonas sp. PS02288 (assembly GCF_029959715.1). Classification (NCBI taxonomy): domain Bacteria; kingdom Pseudomonadati; phylum Pseudomonadota; class Gammaproteobacteria; order Pseudomonadales; family Pseudomonadaceae; genus Pseudomonas; species Pseudomonas sp. PS02288. The sequence goes on from NZ_JASCPA010000011.1 coordinate 21,030, forward strand.
GGCGATTGGCAGCGCGGCAATGAGTGCGGCGACAGCGTTCTGCACGGCGATTTGCACGAAATTTGTGTTCGCGAGCTGCCCGTCGCTCAGGCCTACAGCCGCAGTAGGGGCCGTAGGCTTGCCTGTGAGTGCCGGCGATGCCAGGGGTGCCTTCTGCCCGATCAGGGTAGTGATGGTGGTGGCGAAATTGGGATCGTTGCCCAACGCCGTGGCGATCTCGGCGAGGGTGTCGAGCGTCGCCGGCGATGCATTCACCAGCGCCGCAATGGCGGCTTGCACGAACGCCGTGGTTGCGAGCTGCGTGGTACTGGTGCCCGTCGCGGCGGTGGGGGCCGTAGGCGTACCGCTGAAGGCGGGGCTTGCCATAGGCGCACGCCCGTTGATCAACGTGGTCAGGAGCGTTTGTACAGCGGCAACAAACGCCGTGGTCGCAAGTTGGGTGGTGCTCGTGCCCGCCGCCGCGGTTGGCGCCGTGGGCGTTCCGGTGAGAGCCGGCGACGCCAGCGGGGCTTTCTGGCCGAGTAGGGTCGTGATGGTGGTAGCGAAATTGGGATCGTTGCCCAGCGCCGCAGCAATCTCGGCCAAGGTGTCTAGGGTGGCCGGAGACTGGTTCACCAGGGCGGCTACTGCTGCTTGTACGAATGCCGTTGTTGCCAGCTGGGTAGAGCTGTTGCCCGTCGCGGCGGTAGGCGCAGTAGGCGTGCCAGTGAATGCTGGGCTGGCTAACTTGGCCAGTCCGGCGAGCATTGCAAGAACGGCGCCGCGCACTTGATTCCCGTTGGCCGAGTCCAGCTCCAGCCCCGCCCCTTCGATGAGAGCCACAAGTTCGCGCTGGATCGAGTTCAACCACTCGGCCCGGATAAGCGTTGACGCAACGCCACCCGCCGCGCTGCCTTCGGTAAATTCATCATCCGCATTCGCGGTATCGGTGTAGTACCCGATCTTCTGCATCAGTTTGCTCCGTACCCGAAAATCAAGGTGGTATGGGCCGGCGCCATGGCGCTCAGCCTGCATTCGAGGGATTTGTTGCCCCACACGCTGAGGGCTTCGCCTGCGGCGGCGCTGCCTGCTGCTGCCCGGAAGACGGTCACGGCGGGGGCGTTGACGCGCCAGGCGCTGGTCCAGCCGTCGCCGGCGATGGGATCACCGGCGCGGCAGTGGCCGGCGCGTGGCGGGTGGAATTCGGTGATGGTGACGCTATAGCCGAGGCTCGCCGCCAGCTCGATGAAGAACGCACGGCTTTGCCCGCCGACGCCGCGCAACTTGGCGGACACAGCGGCGAGGCGCTGGCGAACGGTGAGCGATTCGAAGGCTAGGCACGGGTCGGGCAAGCCGAGGACGCGCTCCCAGTCGTCCAGTCCGGCGCCGTTGTCGGACCAGATTTTGTCCTCCAGCCGATCCGCCGCCAGCAGCGCGGTATCAAGCCCGGATGCCTCGGCGCGGATCAGCGCGGCGAGCATCGGCGCTGCGCCGTCGTAGGCCTCGGGCGGTAAAAGGGCTCGGAGCTGGTCGGCGACAGCGGTCACGGCATCAGCTCCAGGGTGATGGCGCCCGGCCGAATCCAACCGACCGCGCCGGCCACGCTGGTGGCCGCGACGTTGCCCGTTGGGCTGATGACCGTGCGATCAACTACGCCTGCCAAGTTGGCGATGATTGTCTCGATGCGCGAGCGCTTGAGCACATCGCCCGGCAGCAGCGCGCCGACCGATTGCGCCCAGGCGGCCTCGGCGGCGGACTGCACGTCCGGAAGCAGATAACCGTCTGCCAGTTCGACCTGGGCGACCACGTCGACGACGGTCAGCAGCGGTGCGTAGACGAACACCTCGGCAGTGACCGGGCATACTTCGTCGATGTGGGCGGCGCACGCAGCGATAACCTCGGCCGAGGGCGCGCCGTCGCTTGCGGTGATGACCACGTCGACCGTGTTCGGTCCGCGCCGCTTCGGCAGGATGGTAGCGGTCGCCACGCCGTCCACTTCAAGCGCCCAGCGTCGGTAGTCGTATTTGGCACCGCCTGCGGGCGGGTTGCGAATGATGTCGAGCAGACGGCCGAGCAGCGAGGCCATGGTCTCCGCGTCGGTGCCGCCCGTTAGCGCTGCTGACAGCGTCGCCGAGGCATCAATGCCCAGCGGCGGGCTGGTCAGTAGCACGGCGCCGTCCAGGGCGTTCAGTGCCAGGCCCTTGCTTTGCGAGACGAGCGCCACGGCGGCCGAACCGTTGACGCCGAGGGTCGCGTCGGCGGTGGACGTCAGCAGCTCGCCGCTCGCTACGTGCCGGAACTGCGCCCCGCTGAGCAGCGTGCTGCCCGCCGTGCCGGTGATTGAGGCGATGCCCGTGGCGGCGGTGGCTGCCTTCTGCGTCAGCCCTCGAATCGCGGCGTGGTGCAGCAGCTCTTCATCATCAGAAAGGTCCGGGAAAATCTGCCGATAGAGCCATGCGAGCTTCTGATAGATGCCTTCAACGACGGCAGCAACGGCGGCCGAGCGCGCGAAGTTGTCGCTGTCGCTGGTGATGTCGGCGTCCGGCAGTTGGCTGACGATTTCGCGCAGGATCGCGTCGCGGAGGGTTTCATAGGTCGGAGCAGTGAACGCCATCAGACCACCTGCACATGATGGGTGAAGGTGCTAGTTCGCCCACCTGCGTCGACCACCTCGATCAACAGCAGCAGGCGGCCGTCGTGCGGCTGCTCGGCAGTGATGTCGATGGAGCGAGCGCGGCCGTCATCGAGCAGCCCTTGGAGCGCTTCGCGGGCGTACTGGATGGCAAGGATGGAGACGCGCGCCAGGTCTTTTTCGCGGCGCAGGAGGTAGAGCCGGGAGCCCAGTACGGGGTCGGCCCAGTAGGTGCCAAGCGGCGTGACCAGCCGCAGATAAACGGCGTTGGCCAGCGAGCTGATGCGCTCGCCGCTGAGGTCTTTGGTGGTGGGATTGATGCCTGCGTCCATAGGCAGGCAGAGTGCCCCGCGTGCGTGCGGGGCGGCGTTTCAGGAGGGTTTAAGGCTCCAGCTGAACCTAATCAGTTTTGGCTGCTTCCCCTAAGGCAGCCGCTGCTGCCTCTCTGAGCCCCCCTCCGTATCCTCCGCTTACGAGAACATGAATCAAACAGTCTCTCGCCTCGGCGCCACCTGCATGCCCTAGTCCTCGAATGGCGCCCATGACAACTGCGGCTCCATGGCCACCCTCCCTGACGATTCCGATCAGCAGATCAATAGCTTCTTGCCGGCTTGCCATATGATTTCCCCGTTTAGTAAACCTCCTTCCGATACTAGCTAAAGAGCCGGCAAACGTAACCGTGCGGATTGAAGCAGCGCTACTGCTGAGGCCTCGGCGGATTCCCTGTCGGGTGGGCGTGCGCGTTGTACAGCTCACGGTCGGCTTGCATGGTGCGCGTGGCGTCCTGGATGTCACCAGTCGCCTCGACCAGGGGCGTCTCGAAGCGCACCTTTTGCCCGGCTTTCACCACCAGCGTTTCGGTAACGATCTCGATCAGCCGCCCGCGCTTCATGTGAATGTAGTCGCCTTCGTCGGTGTACAGCGCCACCTCGCCATCAGCCACCCTGAGCCGGTAGCGGCCGTCCTCGGAGGCGATGACCACGGCATGCTTCGAGTTGCCGCCGATGGGCAACACGATGTACTCGGCCCCGGCCAAGGGCGCCGAGGTGAAGCCGTAGTGCTGCATCAGCTCGCCGCTGACGGTCTCGCCGGCAAGCCCCTGCATCTGGACGCCGATCTGCGCGCCGGTATGGCTGTTGCGGGTGGCCACCGCGCGGAACGCCTGGCGGAAGTTCGCCCGCTCGCGGACGGCCTGGCTGCGCATCGTCTTGAGCAGGCTCATAGGCTGTTGTAGTACTCCATCAGCGCGGCGTCGGCGGCGCCCTTGCGCTTCTTCTTGGCGGGCGGATTGGCATCGAGCACCCACGTCTTGTCCTCGCGCAGCCGCAGCTCGGTGATTGCGCCCTGGCGCGTCAGGCGCAGGGTGCGGGACATCAGGAAGAAGGTGCCGTCGACCTTGTGCGGCTCGCTCTGCACGATGATGCGTTGACCTGGCGCCCAGACCTGACCCTTGCCGTTGCGATGGCCATGTACTACTGCGCGCATCTCGAAGCCTTCCAGGCGGCTATCGGCCAACAGCTTGCGGGCATGGGTGGTGGCCATGTCCTGGTTCTCGCTCGCGCTATCGACGATCACGCGCGGCCGGAAGATCCCGCGCTTGGCCAGCGTCTCGTCCTTCACCACCGAACGCAGGTGCGCCCGGCTGGTGTCGTAGCCGTCATCCTCGTACTGCCCATGCTGACCCAGCAGCGTGATCTGACTGTAGCGGCCGGGCATCGAGCGGCGAACGGATAGGCGTTGGACGTTATTGCCCACGCCGTCGCGACGCATGATCAGGGTGGCGACTGGCGCCGCCTCATAGTCTGGGCCACCGACGACAAGCCGGCCGTCTGGCTCCATCCATGGCCACAGCCCGTTCGCCTCGGCGACTTGCAGCAGCGCCTCCCAGGCGGTCTGCCCCGGCTCGATCTGCACGCGGCGGCGAGTGCCGGCCTTTGCCGCTCGCACCTCGACCTTGTCGATGCCAAGCGGTTTGACGACCTGGTCAATGATGTCCGTGAGCGAGGCCTCGCGTAGAGCAACGAAGGGCGTCGAGCAGTCCACCAGCACGGCGGCGCGGTCGCGGCCGGTGATGCGGATCGCATGGCCCTGGCGAGAGATGTCCTCCTCGATCTCGTCGATCACACCGGTCAGCACGCGTTCGCCGTCCAGGGTCAAGCTGCACGGCGCGCCTTCCTGCAGCGCTTCGGGCAGGCTCTCGCCGCCCGGCGTGAACACTTCCAGCTCGAACGCATCGGCAGGCGTCAGCAGGTCGCTCTCGACGGACCATCCGTCCCAGTTGTCATGGGCGTGGCTGCCGATGGTCAGGCGGATCGAATCAACTTGCGTAGGCACGGAGCACCTCGCCTTGGGCAATGACGTATGGCGTGCGCAGCGTCGGGTTCAGACGCAGCAGCTCGGCGGCGCGGGAATGGTCGCCGTACCAACGGTGCGCGAGCAGGCGCAGGCAGGCGGCGCTTTCGACGGTGCGCTCGATCAGCGGCGGGCGCTGCAGCACGACCTGGCGCGCGGTGGCGAGTACCAGGGCGGCGACGGCACGCAGCGGCTCGATGACCTGCAGCGCTTGCTCGACGCCGTATAGGCGGCGGTGCAGCACGATGGCGGCCTGTGCCAAACCGCGCGCACTACCGACCAGGCTTTCCAGCTCGTCCGGGTTGAGGGTCGGCGTGGTCTTCTCGGCATCGAGCACGGTGGCCACCGCCGACGCTTGCGCCAGTGCCAGCTCGGTGATGACCAGCGCGACAAGCGCCCAGGCGGTCGCCTGCACCGGGTCCGGCTCGGCCTGCTCAAGCAACCCTGCCGGCACAGCAGCGATGGTCGCGGGTGTCAGCACCTGGCCCTGGCGTGCCGCGACGATGAAGGCGGTCGCAGTGCGTGCGGCGTCGGCATCCAGTGATGCAGCACCCGGCATAGAGGTCGGCAGGTTGTCCTGCGCCAGTATCGACCGGGTGATCGTCAGCGGAGCGGCCGTCGAATCCGGGTCGGTATAGGCACCGATGGCAGACCGAATCTCGACCGGAGTGCGCGGAATATCGAACAGTGGGTCGAAGCTGGCCGCGCTCTTACTCGATCCAGAAAGGCCCAGGACGCCAGCCAGAACGCCGCCGATCTGGCTGCGCAGCTGGCCCAATCGCAGGCCGATACCAGGTAGGCCGAGGACGTTTTCAAGCAGGCCAACCCAGCCCCCACCGATCCACTGTTGCACGGTGGCCATCAGTGCATCGATCTGGCCGAACAGATCGAGCAGGCCGTCTTGCCAGGTCGGGCCGGTGTCGCTGTCCAGCACGCCCACGTCGACGAACTCGAACTGCCGGGCGAAGAACGGCTCGGCAGGCGTGCGCTCAAGGAACTGCAGCGAGACCTCGGCGTAGTCCGGGTGATCGGCGTGGTGCTGGACGTTCCAGTCCTGAGCGACCACCGACACGCTGCCGTAGAACGGATGAATCAGCTCGCCGGGGCCGGACGTGTCCAACGCGGCCAGCAGATTCTGCAACTCGATCTCGTAGTTGGTGCCAAACAGCACGACGTTCAGGGCGAAGCGGCGGGCGCCACGGCCGAGGTCTTCTACGTCGTCGCCGTCGCGGTACGGCACGCCGTGCTCGCTGAGCGAGCGTTGCGCTTGCAGGTTCTCGTTCATCACCAGCAGCTTCACGCCGCGATAGCTGGCATCCAGCAGGGTTTCGCTCCAGCTCATTTGCCGCGCCTCGCTTCGATTCCTGCCCGGCGCTCGACCGTGGCATAGATGTGGTCATCGTTCGAGCGCACCTCGACAACGAGGGGCTGCCCGACCAGGGTTTGCATCTGCCCGACCAGGGCTTTCAGCGTCTGCGCCATGTCCTGGCCGGACGTGTCCTGGGTGCCCGGCCCGCCCAGCCGGCCAGCGGCAATGGATGCCCACTGGCCGCTGCCGTTGACCAGGTCATTCACGTCGTCGCGGAACTGCTGCGAGTTGCCTTGCTGCAGCAGCGCCATGCCGGTCACCGGCTTGTCCATCATGGTGGCGTTCAGTCGGGCGTTCAGGTCGCCTGCCCAGGTGCGGGCGTCGGCAACCGAATCTCCGGAAGCGGTTAGGCCGGACTGCTGCTGGGCAATACGGCGCGCATTGTCGGTTAGCCATTGCTCGCGCTGGGCATAAGGCAGATCGCCCGGAGCTTGGTCGGCAAGCGCAAGGCGAGCCTGGTAGTAGGAGGACTGGTAGGCCCTTTCTCCATCACTGATCAGCTTGTTGCGTGGGACCATGGCGAGGCGGTCCTCGTCGCTGTTCTCAGGCGAGGAACCAGCAGTTACTAGGGCAGCTAAAGCGGGCGAGAATCGACCGGCCAATGCCAACCAGCCGGCTGAGCCAGCGCCCTTACCGCTGCCAGAGCCGCCTTTGCCCGAAGTGCCGCCAGAGGAAGGCAGCTCCGGTGTACCCGAGGCGCCCGGCCAGTTCGTCACGAAGACCGACTGCACACCTGTCGCCTCTTCAAGCACCCGGCCAACTGCGATGTTGCGCATCGTCTCTGCGCCGCCGAACAGCTTCGAGCCGACCATTCCACCGAGCTTCTTCGCACCGCGTCCGCCGTAATAACCGCCCGCGAGCACGCCTGCGCCACCCGCTAGAAGCTGGCCACCGGACAGGTTCAGGTCGTCGAGCAGGTAGGTGCCGGTCTCGGCCAGGGCCTTGTTGATTGGCTGCGCCATGCGGTCCATGGCTTCGCGCAAGGTTGCGCGCATGCGGCCAGCAGTGCCCGAGGCGCTTTCGGTGTTCTCTTTCCGGTCGCGCTGGATGACTGCGTCGGCCGCCTCAATCTGTCGGCCCTGGCTGGCGAACGTCTTCAGGCGATTGCCTGTCAGCATGATCCGCGCACCCCGGACCGTGTCTTGGTCCATACCCTTGAACACGGTGCCTTGAAACTGGGCACGCTGCTCGGGAGTGGTCAGCTTGTCGTACTTGCGCTTGAGGTCACCGAACACCGCCTCGGGATTCCGGGAGTTGCCGGCCTGGTCGAAGAACCGAACACCGGTCGACTTGGTGACCTGATCCCGGTACTGCTTGTTGCTGAAGATGCGCAGGGTCGACTCGGCCAGCGTGCCAAGACGGTCGGGCTGCATTTCCACCGTCGATAGGGTTTCGGTAAACGCCAGCGCCTGCTGGATGCTCATGCCGGCGCTGGACGCCGCGCCACCGATTTTCGGGAACAGGTCCGCCAGATTCTCCAGCTCCGCGTTACCCAGCCGGCCCGCCACGGTCATCTTCTGCAGCAGATCGAGGGCCGCGCCAGGCTTCTCAAGATCGATATTGAAAGCGCTCGCCCCGGCCACTACCGCCTTGCCCAGTACGGACGAATCCGCCCCGGTTACAGCTGTCGTCTGGCCGATGGCATCTGCGGTCAGCTTCGATGCGTTGTAGCTCACCCCGGAGGCGATCAACGTGTTGAACCCGGCATCCACCGAGTCGCGGTCGATGCCGTTCTCGCGTGCGATACGGAAGCCCTCATTGCGCCACTCTTCGCGCTGCGCAGCGGTCATTCCCGCCGTTTGGCCAGTGCGGATCAAGGTTCGGTCAAGGGCCGCGCTGCTACCGAACTGCTGCCCCACAGCGATGCCCACACCGAGGCCGGCCAGCCGGCCATTCACCGAGCCAGCGACGCCCTTGATGCGGTCGAACTCGGAGCGCACTCCGGCTGCCACGGTCTTGAGGGTGCGGAGCTGGCGGCCTCCCGTCTGCGCGAGACGGCGGAATGAACCGCCTGTTTTGTCGACGCTTTCACGCAGCGGGCGAACGCCTTCGCGCTCCGTCCGTAGCAACTCGGCTTTGCTGTCGCGCGCGGCCTTTCGCGCAGCCTGCGACATGGCCTTGAGTTCCTCGGCGGTCTTGTTGACCTCCAGCCGCACGTTGGTGCCGCCCTGGGCAGCATCGCGCATGCCCTGGCGCATCACCTTGTAGCTGGCCGCCCCGACGCGACCGATGTTGCCGACCGCCGCTCCGGCCTTCCAGCTTTCGTTCGCCAGCGAGCGAGCACCCTCTTTGCCGGCCTGGCGCAGATCGCGTTCGACCTGGGCGATCTCGCGACGGCTGTTGCCGCTGGTGGCCTGGATGCGTAGCGCAACGCGCAGATCGGAACTCATAGGGTGCCTTTATAAGTAGGAGAAAGGCCCGTTGCCGGGCCTTGTGTCAGTGAAGCGTCGGCGCCCCGTCCGGGACTGCCGGAAGTACTTGCGCAGGACTCACGAGCTGCAGCTCCAGTCGCAGCGGCTGCGATTCAATTTGCCAGCAATCTCCTATGGCCCACTCGACAGGCTCTGCCTCGCGTAACAGGTCAATCACCGCCAAGCCCTTACTCACGGGCAACGCAAATTTCTGATAACCCACGTCGACGATGCACATCCGGGCGGCCTTGGTGGCGGGCTTGCGAGCCGGTTTCGCTACTGTCATTTCTTTTTCCCCTTTCGCTTGCTGACGTACCGCGTGCCTTTCTGCTTCCCGATCAGGAGGTCGATGCGCGCATCGATCTCCGGCCGGGACATCTGGCGAATCTCGTCTACTCGGTAGCCGAATCGGACGAGGGCGTGCTCGATGCGGCGCCAGTCGGCGAGGCCGCGCTCGGCGGCGCGAGCTTTTTTTCAAGTTCGGCATCCGCCTCGGCCAGCAGCGCCAGGTCAGCTTCTGCCAGCTCGGCGCGTAGCAGCTCGGTGGTCAGCGATTCGGACGGGATGTCGCCGAGGCTGAGCAACTGCTGGCGGTAGACTTCGAGCGTCACCAGTTGCAGCGGCCCGTTCGGGTGGCGTTCCTGGGCGGCGATCAGGTCGCCAGCCATGGGCACGCGCAGGGTGAAGCTCTTGTGTCGGGTGCCGGCGAAGTACACGCCAACGGAGAGGCTGTCGCTGATCGTCAGCCCGTCCCAGCGCTTTTCATGGGTGCTCATGCGGGCTTATTCCGTGTAGTAGTTGAGGGCGATACAGGACAGGTCTCGGGTGGCTTCCCCTTCCACCTGGTACTTGCTGCCGACCTCGACCAGGCTGACGCCCGTATAGGTCTCGCGCAGGCCACCGCCCTCTACCGGATAGACCGTCAGTTTGGCGTCGACCAGGGCGCGCCATTCGGGCTCACCGGTTTTCGGGATCGGCACGCTGATGCGCAGCTCGTGCTCCTCAATACCCTTTGCGGTGCCAGCGGGCCGACCCGTTTTGTTCATGGTCTTGACTACGGTGCGACCCGTCTTGGTGGTCGGCTCGAAGCTGGACACTTCGTATTCCGTGCCGTTGAGTTCCAGCACGATGTTGCCCACGTATTTGTCGGACATAAGGTTCTCCTGTTACAGCAGCAGATCGATGCGGCCGGCAAACACGTGCAGGCCATTGACGACATCGGCGGGGATGGATGCGTTGAGGCGGTTTACGTCCTGGCCCGAGCGTTCGACGACCAGGCCATCGGCGTTGGCGTCTACCTCTTCGAGGATTTCCAGGTCTTCGCACTTCTTCAGCACGTCGAGCAGCTCGCCGCGAACGGCAGCCGGTGTACGGCTGGACAGCTTGGCGCGCGGGAAGCGCAGGCGGATGCGGTCGCGGCAGGCCTGGCGCACGTAGTACAGGGTGCGGATGGTGGTCAGATCGAGCAGCGAGACGTCGTCCGCACCGGCCGCCGAGGTGGTGTAGGTGCTCACCGCACGGACGATCTGCACGATGTCCCCGGCGCCGACTTCCAGCGGCGTGATGCCGTTGGCCAGGCAGGTTTCCTGCTCGGTACGGCCCAGGCGCGAGGCAATGGGCGGCACGCGGATGCCGGTCAGCGCCAGGGTGTTCAGCGGGCGTGCGGGGTCTTCTTCGCTGGCGATCATCGCGGCATAGGCCGCCGCAACCTGGCGAGCGGTCGAGCCGGTGCCGGGCAGCAACGCCAAGGTGATGGCGCCCGCATTGAGCGAGGTGGCGAGCGCGGTCGCCGCAGCCAGGGTGGTGGTCACCGCGCCGACGCCGATGATGCTCTGCTGCTCGATGCTGTCGGTGTAGGTGGCGATGTGGGTGCGCAGCGCGGTCAGCGCAGTCTGGCCGAACCAGGCCGGCACCAGGATGGTGTAGCCGCCGAGCGCGGTCGCATCCAGGGCGGCTGCGAGGTCCGGCTCGGCATCGCCCTCGCTGATCACGCCGACGCAGGAGATGGCCACATAGCGATAGGCAGCGATGGCAGCGGCGACCATTTCGCCCGCCACGTCGCCGAACAGCGCTTTCGCCTCGGCGGCGGTGAAGACCTGGGCCGGCACGTGCGGCGCGGCAGTGGCGCCGTCACCGAGCGGCACGATCAGGCAGATGCTCTGCGCGTTGGTGGGCAGGTTGCGTACTGCAAGCGAGGTGTTGAACTCGACGTAAGCGCCGGGCTTGCGGATCGAGGCCGGGATGGTGTCGAACGAAATCGTCATTTGGCGGACTCCTGTGTTGCGGTTTGTTTGGCACTGCGGCGGGCCGGTTTGGCCGCAGCAGCGGTTTGGTCCTGGGCGGCTTCTGCGGCGGCCGGCTCTTCGTCCGGCACACGCAGCAGTTCGCCTGTGGCCACGCGGCGGCGGTAGTAGGAGATGTCCTCCACCGTCACGGCGTCGGCCGCGGTTGGCTCGATGAACTGGCCCGGCGTCAGCATCGGCACCCGGCATCCGGGGGCGGCTATTACGCGCATTACATGTCCCTCAGTTCGATTGAATCGTTGGCCACCGTGTCGGGGTTCCCGGCCGGGGCGTGGTAGTGCAGGTCGATGCCTTCCAGATCGGGCAGCGGCTCTTCCGGCACGGTCCAATCCAGCTCGATGCGGAAGCTCTGCCCGAGCACGGACAGGTGCTGCGACTGAAACTTGCCGTTGACCAGGTTGGCGAACTCGGTCGGCGAGACGCGGGCGCCGTCCGCCTGGTGTTGCCAGCCGGTCAGCAGTCGCAGGCACGCTTCCCATATCCAGTAGCTGCCTGGATCGCCAGCGACGGTGCCGCGCCGGCTTGCCAGTTCGTTGCGTACCGCCTTGCTGGAAATCACAAGGCGGAACACGACAGCCGCCGCGTAACGTCGGCCGCTGCGCTGGCGGAACACCACCTTGGGCGTGGTGATCCGCACCGATGGCGTGCTTTTCAGCAGTTCCGCTAGCAGGTCCGGGTCGCTCAGCTCGCCGCCGTAGCTACCGATGGTCAGGCGCGGGAGCTGTTGCTTCAGCTCCGCGAGCCTGGCCTGGATGCCGTCCTCCAGTTCGCCCAGCATCACAGGCGCCCGAGGCTATTGCGGTTGAACATCCGAGGCTGGTGGCTCACCTGCAGGCCGGACTTGCCGGCCTCGCTGGCGCCGCGTGCTTCGTCCTCGGCTGCCAGCTTCTCCAGGCGTTTGAGGATGTCGCGGTAGCGCAGCCGCACGGCGGATTCGGCGTTGGCCGATTCGCCATAGAGGTGAAACCGGGTCAGCTCCGGCAGGTCATCCGTGACCCAATCCGGCGCGTCCTCGCCGGGCTGGCGGTAGCGCAGGTAGAACTGAACCTCGCTGCGAGCGCGGGTGGCGGCATCGGCAATCCGAGCCAGCGCCGCAACGGCGGCCGCCACGTCCACGGCGTCCCAGCCGTCCAGCGAATCGCCCCGAGCAGCCGCTTCAAGCAACGTCGGCTCGATGGGCGCGGCGGTTTCCGGCACAGCAAGCTGGGCCATCTCCGCCGCACCGAAACGGGTGATCAGCAGAACTGCGCTCGGCAGCGAGAGGTTCATTCGGCCGAACCTCCGTCGCCTTCGCCAGCGCCCTGGCCAGCGCCTTCGTCACCATCAGCCGGCTCTTCCTTGGCCGGTTCGGTCGGTTTCGCGGCGGCTTTGGCACCCGCCGCAGGCTTGTTGGCCTTGGGCTTACCGGCTGCCTTCGCAGGCTTCACAGGTTTTGCCGTAGCAGATGCCACAGCAGATGCTGCCGCACCCACCGCCTGGCCTTGCGGTGCCGAAGCCGCGCCGGAAGAGTTGCCGGCCGAGTTGCTGTTTTCATCGCCGCTGTCCTTCTTCGGTTCCAACTCGTCGGCCAGCTCCTCCGGGGCCTGGACGCCTTCGATGACGAGCAGTTGCGACTCGCTGCGCAGTTGCTCTAGTTGCTGCTCGGTGAAGCGGCCGTCCGGCCAGTAGGTGGCATCGGCGGAGTGCGCGACGCCCGCCCGGCGAAAGCCACCACGTTTGGCAGTGATCAGAAGTCCCATGATCGTTACGCCTCGCCCGTCGAGCCGTAGGCCAGTTGCCAGAAGCCGTAGCCACCAGCAGCCCGCGCTTCGGCGCCGAACTTGAATTTCTTGCGGTTGAACACGTCATCCGCTTCCGGGTCGGTCTGCTGCACGAAGTTGGGGGCTTCGCGCTCCTGATAGATGAACGGCTTCACCGGCAAGCTGGTGTCGAGCAGGAACCAGGCGGTGTCCGACTCAATGCGAGCGTCCACCAGCAACTCGGCGGTGCCCTTGTAGGGGTTGGCCTTGCCGTCTTCCAGGCGGTCGTTGGTCAACAGCGCTTTCGCGGTGTCTTCCAGCCCAGGGCCGACCAGCAGCACGGTCGGTTTGGTGCCCAGCGGGCGGCCATCCTCGTCCTTGAACTTGCGCATGGCCGTGCGGCCGGCACCGTAGCTCGCCTTGGCAGCGGCCTGGGTGGCAATCGACAGAGCGGCGGTGCCCTTGTTGCTGACGCTGGTCTTGCCGACCGGGTGATCGGTGTCGAAGAAGTACTGGCCGTCGTAGCAGAGGTTGGAGAACGAACCGTTCACCAGTTCATAGACGATCTCGTCCGGCAGTTGCTTGGCCGAGAATCCCGCCATCTGCGCCTGCGGCGCATAGATGCCCAACTGGTCATCCTTGATGTGGTTGCGATCCACCTCGACGGTGGCCTCCCAGTCTTCGTTCTCTACGGTGTAGGTGAACGCCTTCAGGTTCTTGACGTGCTTCTCGCCGACCCAGCGACGCATGCGCGGGAATGCCGACAGCCAGGCGTAGAGGTTGCTGCCCGTCGAGGACGGCACCTTCATCGCGATCTTGTCCCAGGTCGTGGGCGCCGCCGCGAAAGCGTTGTTGAACAGGGTTTTCATGGCGACGAATGCCGCCCGGATGGAGTCTTTGTTGATCAGCATGCGCAGTGCGCTCCTATATAGAAGGGTTACTCAACCCAGACGCCGTCGGAATCGATCCCGACGATGCGGCCGGCAGCCGAGCGGGTACCGCCCGCATCAGCGGCGGCAACGGTTTGGTCGTCGACGATGTAGGCCGTCTTGAACAAGTTGGCCTGGACGACGGTGCCGTCGTTTGCCCACTTGAACGCCTTGCCACGGCGGATCTCGACGGTGGCAGCGCCTGCCGCCCCATCACGGTTGTCGACGAACTCCTCGGCACGGCCGAGGTAGGTCAAACCCACTGCGGTCGAACCAGGTGCGGCGAAGCCGGCAGCGTTGGCCACCACCAGCGCGCCCGCGTAGACGCGAACACCAGCAGCGACGCCGACGACGATGACTTCGGTGGACTTGAGAGGGGTGTTGCGGTCTTGGGTCAGCGGCATGGCTTAAGCCTCGCTCAGGGTCTTGGCGTAATCCGCCGGGTCGACGCCGAGCTGCAGGCACATGGCTTGCTCTTCGGCGTTCAACGCGGTGGCTTTTTTGATGGCCTTGCGATCGCCCAGGTCGGACGGGTCGCCCACGACCGGAGCGGCGGCAACGAACGCGTCGAAGCGCTCCAGGCCGGCCTGGTCGCAGCAGCTCGCGCGGTGGTACTCGATGGTGGCCGGGGTGATCTTTCCGGCCTGGCTGGCGGCGGTCAGCGCGGCGTCGACCGCCTTGTCGTGCTCGGCCTTCTTGTGGGTGGCCAGTGCCTGTTCGGCGTTGGTGGCGCGGGTCAGCAGCGTGTCGTAGTCCGCACGCGGCACGAAGCGCTCCAGCGAGGGTTGCTCGGCATTGGCAGCCTGGGCGGTGGCCTTGAGTTGGGTGGCGGCCGCAAGGGCCTGATCTTCCGTGGCGGTCTCGGGCAGGCCGAGCAGTGCCAGCAGCGCAGCGGATAGCTTCACGTGCGGGTTCTCCGGGGTTTCTTGGTTGAGGGCGGTCAGCAGGAAATTCGGCTTGTTGGTGAGCCCAGCGCTGACTAGGCGCGCGATGCGCCCGGTCTCGGGATCGAAGTCGAATACGGGGGAAAGGAAGCGGTACTCGCGGTTGAGCACCTGGACGGATGCACGCGGCGTCCAGTCGACTTCGCCCCACAGGGCGCCATCGCGGATTTCGAGGCGTTTGATCCAGCCACCGGCCGGCGCCTCGCCACCTTGCGGCGCGCGGTGCTGGGTGGCGTGCTCCCAGTCGATGGGCAGGTCAATGTTGCGAGCGGCAAAGCTGGACTGCACCAGTTGCTGGGCAGCCTCGTCGAACAGCCACTGCCGACCGTCGCGGCCGATCACGGCCGGGCCGGCCGGAATCAGCTCGACCCACTCCGGCGCCAGGCCGTTATCGGTCAGCGCTGCGGAGAGGTCGGTGTTGAGTGCGAGTTGAGTTTTCATGCCGCCATGTTGGCGGCACTGGATCAGAAGAGAGTTTCAGGAGGGTTTAAGGCTTAGGGTTTAGGGTTTACGGCTTCACTATCTTTCTTTTTGATGGCGTGTAACTGGGTCATATAGGTATCTCCATAAGGAGTCAGCGACCAATACGTTGCAGTATCCTTAACCCCCTTGCGCTTGATACTTTGCCGGATTAACCCCAGCGCCCTGAGTTGTACTTTGATTGTATTGAAGTCGTCTTGACTTAACTTGAACGCTACCAATCTCATATTCTGCAGATCAACATCATCCTTAAAGTCAATTTTCGCATGGTCGCGAACCAAACGCACAAGCGCTTCGGCTATAGTCAGATCAGATGCCTCATCAATCATGAAAGGAGATATAGTGAAAAAAATCTCGTCCCACTCAATATATGCGGTCGCCGAATAAGTCTGTCCTTCATGCTCCCAGCCAGAGGTAGAAGCAACGAAGGAATAACCCAATTCAAAGTAATCGTTTCCCTTGGCTAGAGCTGCTGCCCCATCTGGCTCGCTAGTACGAGTAGCTGCAATTTCCGATTCGAGCTCATCTATACGCCGTCTAAGCTTGAGTATCTCTTGAGAAGCGCTTTCATCTGGAACAAGGTCGGCACGAACCCAGCCAATAGCCGGCTCCGCTTTAATGAGTTTTATTAAACTTCTGCTGACCTGACTGCCCAGATCTTTTGCATCCTCCCAGAAACGGCATGGTTTCGAGGTTACCAGGCTTCGGAACGACTCCAGTTTGGCTCTGCCTTCTTCTGTAACCTCTGACTTTTCTAGCGAAAGCCTGCCGGGCGAGCGATGCACGAACCCTATTATTGGTTTCCCTATCTGCATCGCGTAGCGATATTCCATTTCGGTATAGCTAAGTCCCTCCGGTCCAAGCGAGCCATACCTGCCTCCGACTACTACAACATAGTAATCGGCGTCATCAATGACCTTCTTAATTAGGCTCCACTGATCCTCATTCGCAGCAGGGAATAGCTCCATACCTGACGGAATGCACTCCAATTCAAGAAGCGCTTGCATCACCTCCTGCCTTTCTTTTTCAAGGTCCGTGAAAGTTGAGCTGACAAATACCTGATAGCGCTTGTCCATGTGCCCTCTTGATGGCCAACCAGTGTAAGACTGGATGATACCGGCCCTTTTCATATCCATCCAAGCCGATCTAACGCGGGTCTAACGCGCCTCGCCACCTATACCTGCCATCGCTGTACCGGTTATCTCTCAAACAGGCCGCTACGGCGCTCGTTTTCAATCCGCCTCAAAGGGCTCTGAAAGGTAGTCGCCGACGATGGCGAGGATCTCGCTTTCGTCGTCTGAGGACAGGCCAAGGTAGGGCCGCGCCGGGATGTCGCCCCAAGGGATCGGCGAGCCGCGCTTGTTGGTGCCGGACGCTCCACGCTTTTGCCCGAACTGCTGCACCGCGCCGTAGACCCGATCCGTACCGAAGGCCAGCTCGTTGTCGCTGACCTGGTGCCGAATGGTGTCCTGCAGCAAGCCGGACTCGCGAAGGATGCGCGGGCCTTTCTTCCTGGCGAGTGTCACCGGCGACAGCGGCGCCCAGGGCAAGCCGTCCGGGGCGATCTGTTTGACGAAGCGGTCATCGGTCGACTGGTGCAGGTATTCGGCAATGTCGAGCAGCGGCGTGGTGATATCGCCCAGGCGTTCGGCCAGTTCGGCAAGTACTGCACCGGCCTGGCTGGTATCCATCGTGACATCGAGCATTGCGCCAGCCATTCACCTCTCCTACTATCTATATGCACCCATTGGCTGAGCAGTCCCCGCCCGGACCTCCAACACTACAGCCAGGGCGGACCACGTGTGGCGGCGCGTGGTTTTTCTTCGCCCGTCAGAACCCTTCGTAGTCGTCACGCATCGGGCGCCCCCCTTCTATATAGGCGCACGCCCAGGCGGAGCTGGTCGAGGTAGTCCGGGTTGTTCGCATCCGGCGCGAAGGTGGTGATACCGGCCCAGCCGTCGCTGCCCACCTCGAACACCGCCAGTGCCGGCACCGCTTCGCCCTCGACCTGGAAGCGGCTTATGTAGCGCCGACGCACCACGGCCTTGCCCAGGGCGTACTGCCATTCCAGCCGCACCCACACTTCATCCGGGGCTTTCAGGGCGTCGGCCAACAGCAGCAGCTCGCGAGCGTGGCCACGCTTGGCAACCTTCAACGCTCCGGTCTTGGCATTGGTGAACAGCTCGCGGCCGATCACAACGGCGTCGCCGGTCACGTCGCGGAAGACGGCCGGGGTTGCCTGAGCGGCTCCGAACTCGCCCAGGAAGCGCGCCATGTATTCCTCGTCCGGGAGGCCAGCTGGTAGCAGGCGGTCGGCCCTGGCGGGCCGAGGTGCGGGCAGCGCGCCAGGCGGGCGGCGGTTTGGCAGGCCGGCGGCCGTGGTGCTGGATTTGGCACCGGGCGCCGGCTCGGGCAACGGGTCATAGGCACGCATCGGCGGCACCGCATCGGTTAGCCGGGAACGACCTGGTGCGTACTCAAATCCCGGATCGATGCCGACCGGCACCCGCACGGTTCGCGCTCCGTTCGGACTGTTCACGCCGATGGTGCGGTCTTCGTACTCCACGGCTGGAGCTGGGCCAACGCTCAGGCCCTGGCGGTCCACGTCGCGCTGGCTAAGCATGAACTTCTTGCACTTGCAGCCCCAGCCGTTCTGCGGGCTGTGTGTCGACCACCACGGGTCATCGAGCGGCAACACGGTGCCGTCCCATGCCAGGTGCTGCGGTCGAGGGTGGGCGCTGTCGCCGTGGCGGTACAGCCCGAAGGGGCGCCGCTTGCGCAGCTCCGGGTCGGCCATCTGCGCTTCTCGCCCGGCGTTGTAGGACTGACGCAGGTTGGTCTCGTAGATCACCCGCGTCCGCCAGCCGCGCCCGCCGTTGTACTGCCAGCCATGCTTCGCCACGACCTGGTCGAAGTCGGCGCGGAATTGCTCCAGAGTCGTGCCGCCCGCAATAGCCTTCTCGACAGCGCCGCGCAGGTCGGCAAGCAGATCCCGCTTGCTTGCCCCGGCCACCACGAAGGCGCTGTCGTGCTCGACAGTATAAATGTCGGTCCAGGCGCGGGTTGGTAGGTCGACCTTGGATCGGAAGAAGTTGATTTGCTCGGTAAAGGGCAAAGAACCGTGAGATATTGACATCTTCACATCCGCAGGAAGGAACTTATGATTACTAAGGAAGAGGTCCGCATCGCGAAGGAGTTTTGGGAGCAGGCCCGGCTCGCTGCGGCATATGAAAGTGCTGCTTGGGGCGTGCTTGAAAGAAGCCGCAGCGATCTAACATTAAGCATGAGCAAACTTGGATTTAACTCTGCTGAAGCCGACGCGGCTTTCGCTACGTATCGTGAAGACCACCGGAAACGATCTGCAGCTGCCCTCAAGATCATGATGGATCGCGAAGCCGATTACGTGGAAAAAAAACGCCTGTTTGAAGCTCAAAAACTATAACCCCCGCAACACGTCATACCGCCCCGCCATACTCGCCGCCGTCATCCCATCTGCCATGGCGTCCGCGAGCTGGCTGGCGTTCATGTCCGGGTAGGTCTCGATCAGCCGATCCCGGAACTCTTCCAAGCTCGACACCGAATCCAGCAGCTCGCGGATGGCATCGACCATGTCATCGAACGGCGCCGCCGTGGCTGCTTCCAGCGTCTTGACTTGGTTGTCCACGATGTCCGGCACAGCGACCGGCGCCATAGGCTGCTCGCGGTTGGTGGCCTGGGCCAGCGCGGCGGCAGGCGCTGCCGCTGCACCAGGTGCGCGTAGCAGCACCGCGCCCTTGGCAGGGTCCGGCAGGTTGAGCTTGTCGCGGATTACCGACTGCTCGACCTCCAGCCCCATCGGCACCAGCTTCTCCAGCGCATCGACCAGGGCCTTGGTGTCCTCGGGCTGCGGCACCACGATCACCAGCTTCGGGTACGGGCGACCTGGTGCGAAGTTCAGGTCGCACCAGGGGCGCACGAACATGCGGTTCAGCGTGTTCGATTCAGCCTTGGCGTCGGCCTCAAGCAGGTCGAGACGGATGCCATCATGCACGCGGGCCTGCGCCATCGAGCTGCCGTCGTCGGCGGTCATGGTCTGGCCGAGCACGCCCTTGCTGACCTGCTTGTCCCACCACTCGGCCAGGCCCTGGAAGAACTGGCCGGCGCCGGCCACGTTGGCGGCGTTCTGGAATTCGATGCGCATGCTGTCGGGGATCACCGCCGCCGCATCGCTGCCCAGGTTGGCCACGGCCGACAGGAGAATCGAGATGTCGTCGGCCGAGGCGTTCGGACCGTAGCGGCCGACACGCATCGGGATGCCGAAGATGTCGGCGAAGCCCATCCAGTCTTTCCAGGTCCACGCCTTGCACATGTAGCCCACCGCCGCGAGGCGAGCGAGGCCGCCACGGATCGGCAGGCCGGCGCGCAAGCGCGGGTAGTGAACGATGAACTTGCACGGCGGCAGGCGAACGCCATAGACCGGGTCCGCTTCATCGAGCAGGCGCAGCTCGCGGCCGGTCTCCTGATCGAACTGGAAGAAGCGCTGATCGCGCGCCTCAAAGCGATCCGGCATCCATGTCTTGCCGCTGCGATCCCAAATGATCTCGCTGACGGCGTAGCCCTTGCCCAGGGCGTCGGTCAGGTCCGACTGCAGCTCGCCGAACTCGGGCGCGTCGACCACTTCACGCAGGGCGTCCGCGCGGCGGATGTCCTCGGCGTCGTCGCTCGCTGCCTCGATGCGAATCGACAGACCGCCCAGGCCGAGCTTGCGGGTGCCGAGGACGGAGGCGTAGTGCAGGTCGCGCTCTTCCATCTCTTCGGCCAGGGTCAGGTAGTCGTGGGCGCTGCCCTCGGCGGCGGCTTGCAAAATCGAGGCGAGCCGGCCCGGCGTCAGGCCGGAGGCAACGGACGTGTGCCAAATCTGGCGCACACCGGTCAGCCGCGGTGCCGCGAGTTCCTCGGTGAGCTTGTCGTATTGGATGGGCTGACCGTACTGGTCAACGATGGTGGACTTGGCCATTACCAGATGCCTTTCGTGTTGCGCCAGCCCGCGCCGGACTGAACCTGGCGGTTCGACTGGGCGCCGGACTGGACGCGGTGGTATTCAAAAATCTCGACTTCCTGGCGCGAGGCGAAGTCGGCCAGAGCGGCGGCGATACCGGCATCGCCGTGGCGCTTGGCAGCGCCCTTGGCGCCGCTGTCGCCCTTCTCGGTTGTGCGCTTCTCGGGAATCCGCGCCACGCCCTTGACCATGCGGAAGGCGCGCACATCGCCAGTCACTTCCTTGTCGGCCGGGATGTCGTAGAAGGTGTCGTCTTCGAGTGCGGCCTTGAACGGCGGCATGTTGTCTCGATACCAGCCCTCGGTGAGCATCACCCGTTCGATGCGATTGAAACCAAACTCGATGGCGGTTTCTTCGGAGAGCTGCGAGCCGTTACCCCTGGCATCGTCCGCACCTTTCAGGAAGTTCGGCAGGCGCCGAATGATGTAGAACTTGATCTGCCGTTGCTGGGCGAATGGGACGTTGCGCAGCTCGACCACGAAGGGCGTGCGCTTCCGCAGGTTCTGCTCTTTGACCAGCGGCCAGATCACCGACAGGTCACCGCTTCGCGCGAAGTCCATGCCATAGAAGCTCTGCACGTCCTTCGGGATCGCGGAGAGCAATGGCAGCAGCTCGCGCTCGCACCACTCCAGCGATTCGGCCAGTCGCAGGTGCTCGTCGATGACCTCATAGCCTTGCGGATACTTCAGGCGGAGAACAGGAACGTCACGGTTCGCGCGGCCCTCGATCAGGGCCAGGCTGAGATAGGCGCCACCGCCCTGGCTGGGCACGCAGTCGAGTTCCTCCTCGGACGCGTCACCGTAGAAGTCGTAAACGTCCTGGACCCACGCTTCCTCATCTTCGGGTTTGTACTCGATGCCCTTGCGCAGGCACACGCGGTTGTAGAGGCCATCGGCAACCGCCTCGCGGAACGTACAGCGGAACAGCACGCCCTTACGCTTGCCGGCCCGAATCTCTTCGATTAGTTCGCTGAAAGCGTTTTCGGTGCCGTCGTGGGTACTAATCACATGCACCTCGCCCCCCCAGATCAGCAGTGCAAGGGCGGCTTTCAGCAGCTCGGCCAAGTCCTGATGGAAAGCAGCTTCATCGATGACGACGATGCCCTGGCGGCCCCGGAGGTTGGACGGGCGACTGGTCAAGGCAACGATGCGGTGCCCGGACGGATAGACGATGGTGTAGGTCTTGATGTGCTTTTCGGGATCGCTGTCCGGCCAGATGCCTTCCTCGATTTCCCCTGCCGCATAGTCAAACGCCCGCGACCACATCGCGCAGGCCTGGATGTACTCGACCGTCATGTCCTGGTTGTAGCCGAGGTAATAGACGGTCTGGCCACCGGCCGCTTTGCTGGCGGCGGCGCACAGCACGTTGTCGGCGGCCTCTGCCCACGTCAGACCGATCCGGCGGCTTTTCTCGCCGACCTTCAACGGGGCGCGGACATTGATCCAGTCCTTCTGGTAGTCGAGCAGGACGGCCGGAACATTCAGCGAAGCGGTATTGGATGCGATGTCGTAGAGAGGGTCGACCATCACGACGCCACCCCCAGAATCTCCCGGCGAATCTCGGCCACGGTCTCGGCGTTGAGCCCGCCTTTCTTGGCGATCTTCTCGACTTGGCTGGCGGCCTGTTCGGCACGCGCACGCACTTCGGCCTTCCACTTGGCCTGCACCACGCTCGCGCGGCCCAGCTCGGCGACGGCCTTAGCCACCTTCGGCAGATCGAGCTTGCCGCCCTCGGCCATCAGCAGCTTGAACAGGTGTTCCTGCACCAAGCGCATCAGCGCTTCGTTCACCGCGCCTTCATCATCCGGGGCGGCCTGGACGACGGCGCGGGCCTGCTCGCTGGACATCTTCAGCGCGGACAGCTTCTCCTCGAATGCGCTGCCATAGGTGTGCAACGCGGACTTGCCGATGCTGTAGCCGCGTTCGGCCAGAGCGGCGGACAGGGCCTCATAGCCGGAGAAATTCGACTCGACGAGGAACTGATCGAGCCAGGCTTTCACCTCGGCGGGCAGTTGGGCGACCTTCGAGCGCGGTGGCATGCGGTCACCAGTACTGCACAGGGCGGGCGATGCCCGGTCGGCATTCGAGGGTGTATTCGGCGATGTCGACGCCGTAGTGGGTCAGTCCGCAAATCCATACGCCGTTGGGCTGTTTGTTCAGGGTGACCAGCGAGCGGTCGGCCAGGTAATCCAGCTCGCGGCGCACTTCGAGCTGGGTGGCGTCCGGGTAGATGCCCTGGATGGTGGACAGCACCACGGCTTCATGCGGGTCTACCGGGCGCGACGTGTTGAGCGTCAGCAGCAGATACCAGCGCAGCGACTCGCGACGCGCCTTGGCGGGATCGATGTTCATTCACGCGCTCCTTTGAGCTGCACGTTTTCAAGCTTCACAGCCAGGGCATCGAGCTTGGCCTCGATCACGGTCTGGTTGCGGACGTAGTCTTCGCGGCGGACGTAGTGCAACGGCATGTCGGCTTGCAGACGGAGGAAGTCCATCTCCAGCTGGCGGACACGCTCGGCCTCTTTGTCCATCGCGGCGAAGCGGCCATCGAGCCGCTTTTCCAGTTGGCCGAGCAGCAGCTTCATCAGCCCGGCAAAGCCGCTGAGAATGCCCACGGCGATGCTGAGCAGTTGCCATACCGGCAGCTCGACAGTCATTTCCACCCCCGGCAGCGCTCAAGTCGCGACTTGCAGTCAACGCAGAGCACCACACCTGGAATGGCAAGGCGGCGGGCTTCGGGAATCTCCTCGCCGCAGTTCTCGCAGTACTCGGCGGATGCACCGGCCGGCTGCTGCTGTTGTGCCAAAGCGGCCGCAATGGCAGCAGCTCGATGCGCGTCCTCGCGCTCGCTGGCGTAGTCAGTTACGTCCATGGGTTTCCCAATCGATCAGGAGGTTGAGCTGCTTGCGGATGACCGAGCACTGCTCGGCGTTGCGCACATGGTTGGTCAGGAGTTCGGTGCGGCCGATGCCGGGGGCGACGAGGTCGTCAGGGGCTCCGGCTCCGAGGGTCGTAGCAGCAACTCCGCTGGCGCCAGAGTTGGTTGGCACTGAGGCGCTGGCGGCGATTCCGCTGGCTTCGTTCCACACGCGGACAAAGCCAGTGGTAAACACGCAAGCAGGCAGAGGCTCGGCAGGCGCATCGAGCGCTGCGCGGTATAGGTCGTTGACACGGGCGATCTCTCCGATAAGTCGGTCGGTTGTTTTGCGGCGTTTGTCTTTCTCGGCGGCCAGGTCGGCGGCGAGCTGGTTGCCGCGAGCCTGTTCGTCGCGGAGCTTTGCAGCGGCGGCTTCGGCGGCCTTCTGCCCGGCCTCGGCCTGGGCTTGCTTCTCGGCGGCGTACTCGGCACGCAGCTCGGCCAGCGCGCGGTTGCCATCCGCCTGGGCGGCTTCGTGCCCGTCGCTGTATCCGTTTGAGCGGATCGCGGCGACCAGCAGCACGCCGAGTGCGATGGGCACCAGCACGCCGAGCACTTGCCATAGGCGGTCCAGGTTCATTGGCACACTCCATTGCCCCAATCGGCGGCGATGTAGAGCGGTTCCCAGCGCCGCAAGATTCGGCGCGGGTAGTCGCGGTTTTCCTTGAATGCGGCGGCCGAGCGGCCTGCGTTGTAGCGCTCGACCGAGCCGAACCAGACGAGCTGATCGGCGCCTTTTGCCGATGCTCGCTTGCGGTCGCGGTTCAGCCAGCCGAGGCCGCCGTTGTAGGAGGAAAGGACCATGGCGCCCTGCTCGCAGGGCGTACGGGCCTGGATGCGATCAGCCAGCCAGCGGTCGTAGCTGACCAGGGCCTGCATGGACCAGGTGGGGTTGTACGGCTGCACGTTGCCTAGCGCGTCGGGGAACACCTCACCCAGCCATGTGGCGGTCGTGGGCATCACCTGGCCCAGGCCTTGCGCACCGGCGCTGGATTTGGCATCGAAGCGCCAGGCGCTTTCCTGGTGGATTTGCGCCGCGAAGGTGGCCACGGGGGCGTCCAGGCCCCACTCGGCCTGGGCGATCCGCGTCAGCTCGCGGCGGTAGCTGTCCGCCTGGGCGGGAATCACCCCAGCCACCGCCAACCCCGCAAGCAGGGCATGGGCAACCAGGCCGGCACCGATGATCAGCACGCGCATGCTCAGAGCCCCAGCGTCAAACCGAGGACGCAGGCCAACACGATGACGGCGCGGCGCATCCACGATGCGGCAACGCGCATCGAGCTGCCTTGCTCGTTCGGGCGGCCACCGGGAAACAGCGCGCGGTCGAGCCAGTAACCGAGCGTCACCGCGAGCGTGACCATGCCGACCTTGTAGAGCACGACCGGCATTTTGGTCGGTGCGATGGCGGCGAGCGCCACCAGCAGGCAGAGGGTGACGAAGGTCCAGAAGGTCATACGGGGCGTGCGGTGACGCCGTTGGGTACGGTTCATGCGGGTACTCGCTGAGTGATGGAAGCGCGGGCGGCTGCCAGCGCCTGAGCGGCGACCTGGGGATTGCCGCGAGATGCGGACGGGGCGACGTAGCGGCCAAGAGCCGGTGCTGCCGGCTTGGCCGCAGGACGCAGGCGGTCGCGTTGCTTGATGAAGTGCGCGCGGCGTTCTTCTTCGGCTGCTACATGGCGCAACGCTTGTTCGCGCCAGTCAGCCGGGCACAGGGCAATGGCCTGCGCACGCTGCTCGGGAAGAGCGGCGGCGAGAATCAGCGCAGCGAATGCACGGGGGGAGCTGGGTTTCGAGGACATGGCGCGAACCTGCCGGTGAAGAAGTACCGGGCTAGATTCGCGCTGGAGGGGGTGTTGCTGAGTTTCTTAAAGGCACAAGAAAAAGCCCCGCATTGGCGGGGCTTTAATCGCTACTGAGGCAAATGTATGAGTGGGGCCAACGTGAGCACAACCCATACGACTAGGGGCGCTTGGTTGCCTCCTGTACGCCGGGACCGGTTATAGAGGTAGCCAGGAGTCAAAAGGCTCCACCAGATCGAGGGGGAGTTAAGGCCGGCTTTCCTGAGCTGCTGAATGTCCAGGGCGCATAGGCCGATCACGATCAGCGCAAACACGAGAGTCAAGCCAGACAGCGCGTCCATACCGAACCAGGCCAACGGTGAAAAGGCTATCGGCCATAACCATGCATCCACGCCTGCGCTTCTCTTCAGCGTCTGTACTTCGGACATCAATGAACACTCCCTGTGGGGTCATCGAACCCGAACAAATCGGGCTCGTTGCGGCGATGCAAGGCACGTTGACGGGCGATGATGTCATAAATCGTTGGCGACGCCAGCCGGTACTTGCGCACCAGCTCGGGGGGCTGGACGTTGTGCTCGCGCCATTCCCGGAAGATCGCCGCGTCGCGCATGGCTTTCTTCAGCGCGTCACCGCGAGGCAGATAGATCACCGAGCCGCCCATGGTGTCGCAAATAGCGAACACGACGGAGCGCGCCAGCTCCGGCACCAAGTCGAGTTGATTGGGCAGCCGAATACGCAGTTCTGCCTCGGCAATCTCGCACATCTCTTTCAGCGTGCCTTCCCAGCGGTGCATCACGGCTGGGTCTTCCATGTGGGCCAAGACCTTGGCCGGATCGAGCCGGTCGCTGTCATCCTCGAACAGTTGCTCGTTCATTGCTTCCTCCCATTTCGGCGTGCGTCGTAGCTAAGCGCAGCAACAAGGCGACGCAGCTGATCAGCGTCAAGCCATTCCACCCGTTCGACCTGGAACATCTTCTGCGCCATCCCATCCGCATATGCCCACGGCCGGTTGGCTTCAGCGAGAAACGCTTCCACCTTACCCATCAGTGCCTTTCGGTCTGGCGCCGGACGTGGCGCGGCACGCCCTTTGGCACTTGCCTTCGGCTTCCAGCCTTGGCGCTCGAACTCAGCCAGCACCGTGCCGACCTGGCGCGGCGTCAGCTTGGTCGACGAACTGACGCCCGCGACGCGCTGTAGCAGCGCGCGGTAGGTGTCGTCGTCCAGGCCAAGCTGGCGCCGGGCGATTTGTATCTTCTTCAACCCTATGCTCATCGTTGTAGGTTCCTCGGATCGAGCGCGCTGACAAACCCGGCCGGATCGAGCCGGGCCATGCGCCCCAGATAGTGAATGCCGAGGGTCAGCACCTCGGCTTCGGAGCACTCGGCGGCGGTGCGCATCAGGTCGATGTCCGCACGTGTTCCACCGTAGATTTCCATTTTGAGTGTCTCGGCCTGCATGGCTTCGCGATGCCGAGCGGTACGTGCACGCCGCGCCGCTTGGCGCTCGCGAGCGAGGCGACGACTTCGCTCGGCCTTGGTTTCCTCGGTCATGCCACTCGCCCCAGCAACGTTGCTGCCATCGAGCACACGTCGGCGGCATAGAGATAGCGTGGCGACTCGGCCTCATAGCCCGGTTCGAACGAGTCCATGACCGCATACCCAAAGCAGGGGTAGTGGCTTGGTTCGGCTGGGACGTTGTAGTGAAAACGAACGGAGACGCCGGCAAGGCCAGCGACCCAACGCTCCCAATCGGCGCGGTTGTGGAACAACTGCATGTATCCCTCGGCTGCTCATCAGTACCGGGCAACCACGCCCGGCAGACCGCCCCAGTTACCCAGGGCGGTTTCGCTCAGGTCAGGGCCAGCGGCGCTTCGCCGTCCACGCCATGATTCAGCCGCACGCCGTCCGCTGCACAAATGCCCATCGCTGCATCGTTCAGGCTGCGGGCGCTCAACGCCTTGCCTTTACCGGCGTTCCGGTCAATGGCAGCGCCGGTTGTCAGTTCCGGGTGGTGCCGCTCGATATACGCGGTGACGGCGGCAGATGGCGCCGCGCTGGCAAAATCCTGGACCTTCCTGCGAACGGACCAGACCCAGGCGTTACAGAAAACGTCCGCACGCTTGGTCTTGGTAGCCGGCTTGCAGCGTTTGAGATGGTTGCCGATGAAGTCACGGCGCGCATGACGGACCTGCCGCAGCAGCACCGTCATTGCGTAGGCAGCAACTTCAGCAGCCTCGCCAATGAAGCTCCAGTCACCACGCCCGGCGAGGAAGATGATCCTGCAGGCGTAGGAGCTGGCGACCGTGTTGGCAAGCCCTGCCTCCCAGATCGGAGGGTTGATCTTGGAGCCGCTACGCGCGCCATGTTCATGCACGTCTGCCATCGCGACATCTGCCTGACCGATGCCAAATTTCTCCATCAATGCGCGAGCCTGGCGCAGGGCGGCCGCCGCTTCGTTCGGGCTGTCACTTGCGGCGAGGCGCAAGCATTTCTTGATCTTGTCCAGGGCTTTGCTTTGATCCATTTCGTCCTCGGGCGGCTGCTCATCAGTACCGGGCAACCACGCCCGGCAGACCGCCGCCGGCCTTTCGGCCGGGGCGGTTTCGCATCAGTGGATCGTCGGTTTCGTCTCGGCCAGCTCGCGCACTGCCTGGCAGGTATCGCAGCCACAACCGATGTGGCAGACAGCAGAGTGGAAAAGGCCATCAGGTGCGGGAATGCGGGAGACCAGGCGCGCCTGGTTCATCATGGCCATTGCGAGGCGGCCCGCCTTGGTGTCGACGCCAGCACCATTCAGGCTGATGGTCACAACGCCGTGTTCGTTATCGTCTTCAAGGGTGATCTGTAGCTTTGCCATGGAGTACTTCCTGCTCTCAATGTGGTGGTGGTGTTGGTTGGCGAGCGTCATGTCGCGCTCTTAATCAGGTTGTTGCGTGTCAGGCACCCAGCGCCCTGAAGCCGGGCTGGTCGATTTGATCGAGCTGCTGGATGAACTGCGCCAGGGCAGTCAACGCGCCGCGCTCGCTGGTGCTTTCACGCATGCCGGGGACAATTAGCGTGTTGCTGTCCACCTCGACGATGGCCGTTCCGGCAAGCACCTTGGCCAGCACGGCCTTGTTGCCTCGGGCGATCCCGAATGCACCATCGGGAATTGCTGCGCCGAACTTGATGGAGGCGTCTTTGTTGCAGTAGGCAATGACGTTCATGACGTACCTCTAGTGAAGGGTGATCGCAGTGGGTTCGGGCTCCGCACGCACGCTGGCGATGTCCAGCGGGATCGGCTCGTACTGGTCGGTATCGCCGACGCGCTCGTACATGCGGATGTAGCTCTTCGAGCCGACGACCTGGATGGCTTCGCCGATGGCGGTCATTGCCTTCTGCCAGCGCGGGTCGGTGATCTCGATGCGGCGCAGAGCAAGCACGCGACCAACGCTGATTTCGCCCGCCTTGTCGGCGCGGAATGCTTCGTTGACGATGACCCGAAGTTCCGAGCGGGCCTCGGTCAGCCAATCATCGACGCACTCAAAGATCAGCGCGCGGGCGGCCTGGAGGCGCTCGTCAAAGCGGATGCTGTCCTGCACCGCGTGGACGATCTTGTAGCGACCGTCGAAGCTGAACAGCGTGACGTTGCCCTTCTTTCCGCCCAGGTTTGCGCCGTACTGCTCGGCGGACAGGTCCACGAAAGCGCGGATGTCACCGAATGCCGAATGCTTGAATGCGGCCAGCACCTTCGACACGGCCTGGGCTTTACGCACTAGGTCGAGCACCAGCTCGTCACGCGCCAGGTCGATGGGTTTGATTCGGTCCAGCGGAACGAGGCTGCCTTTTGCGTCCTCGCGATAGCCTTCTCTGATGTTGCTCATTTCGGGTGTTGCTCCGTAGTGGGTTGGACTCGTTTCAGGCCTGCGAGGATCTCGGCGATCTTTTGCCGGCCGTTGTGGCGTTGTTCTTCCGTTTGTGCCGGTCTAGACAGTGCGGGCGGCCGCTTGCGGCCGGGGAGTTCGCGCATCAGCCGAGCCGGAGCCGGCCAGCGCTCGCAAGTGGCGAACAGCGTGCTGAAGGCCGACCGGATACGCGGAGCGTCCTGCTCTGCGTCCCATTCCCGACCCTTGCTCATCGCGACCAGCCAGATGTCGAGCGTGTGCGTGATGGCGTCAGCAGCCGGGGCGCCGTCGAGGCGCAGGGCGACAAGGCCCTGCAGCCCGGCGATAACCTCGCGTTCCAGCCACTTCTCAGCCATTCATGCGCTCCTGCAGGGCCGCCATTGCTGCCGTGGTCTGGCTCTGCGGGCGGGCGGCCAGGCGCGGCGCTGCGTCCTGCACGACCAGCCCAGAAGCCGGAGCCGGCTGGTACTGGCTCATCACCTGGTACAGCCAGCCGTGGCCCTTCAGCGGGGTGACCAGCCGACCGCTTTCGCGGGCGGCCAGTGCCTGCTCGATGGTCCACACCCAGCAGGCCGGGGGTGCGTCGAAGACCTGGCCGCCGCGCTCGATCCGCTGCGCCTGCACATCAGGCAGCAGCTCGCCGAGCAGTTTGGCGACGCGGTCAAGCGTCAGCTCGCGGGTTTCCGGACGGAACAGACCGAGGTAACGCACCAGGGTATTGCCAAGCGGACCGCTCAACTTGAACGCCACGCCCAGCGCCTCGCGGGCGCCGTCGTGGGCGATCAGGGCATCGAGGCTCAACGTAGTGCCGCAGTTCGGGCAGCGCGTGCGCATCAATGCACCCTCCAGTCGGCAGGCCGCGCGGCGCTGATCGGCTCGCGCCACTCAAACGTGACGCCCTGGTAGACGATCCGATATCGCGTACTGCCTGCGCTGCACCCTCTGGAAAACCCCTCCATAGGGATGAACGCGGAAACAATCCAAGCGTCGTTCGGGTCGATCACGATGCGGTTTCCGATTACGTCGGTTTCCAGCACCTGGACCTTCAGGCGGCGCAAAAGACGGGCTGCGCCGTTGATGGCGGCGAGCTGGTTTGCCAACGCGACGTTGAGCACCTTCAGCGGGGTGCGGTCAGTGGACAGTTGCATTGCCGGCTCCGGAACAGGTGGGGTTGATCGGGCAGTTCTGGCAGGCCAGCCACTGCCGCATGGCGCGCGGGTTGTGCGTGGGCGCCGGGCGTTCGCGGTAGCTTTGGCACTGCTCGACCGTAACGATCTCGCCGACTGCCACGCACTCGATGCGGCCAAGAACATCCATCACCCGGCGCTCCACGCCTGCGGTGCTGGGGGATGAGTACTTGTTCGCCAGCACCAGGCTGACTGCCGTGCGGCTCATGCCGATGCGCTCGGCAGCTTTGGTGCGGTCGCTGGCGGCCACCTCGGCGGCCAGCAGTTGGACGAACAGCGGCGGCTGAGTGCCCCAGCAAGAAAGATCGACGTTCATTGCAGAGCCCCCGAAGTAGCAGGTGCCAGTTCAAGCTGAGTGCGCTCGATGAGATCACGGGGTGCAATGGCGTCGTCCCGCCAGTCGTCAATGCGCAGCCACTCGGCGAGCAGGTTGCGCAAACGTTGGCTCTCGGCCTTTGCCCATACGTCCTCGAACGGCTCGCTGAGCCGATTCGCCGCCTTGGCGTACACCACCCGCCCAAGATTTGGATCGAACACCTGCAGCGACTCCATTTCGTTCACAACAGGCGGGCACGGGCCGGTGTAGCGGCTGGGCTTGAGCTGGTAGGTATCCGGCTTGCGGCTGGTTGCGCCTTTGATGCGGACGAGATAGCCGGCTTCGGTGAGAGCCTTCAGGTAAGCGGCGACTTTGACCTTACTGATCGATACCTTGCCCACATTGGCGGCAGCCATTACATCGGCAACGGTCATCTCGCCGCCCATGATCCGAAGCGTCCGCCATACATTCTCGATGGCCAGGTGCTCGGTGGTGCGCTCGCCTTTGGCGTTCAGGCGCGGGTGGTCGACGCCCTCGTCTCGAACCAGGCGATAGACCATGCACTTCCTGCCGTCCGCTTCGATAACCTCGACAACGCTGGCCAGCGTCAACGCCTTGAGGTACGCCTTAATGTCGCTCGGCATTTGGCCGGACCGGCGAACGATGTCGTGAACCGAAAAGCTCTCCCGCATGATGCGGATGGCTTCCCAGATGAATTGCCGCACCGCCTTGCCGCTCACCACGGCGCTGGTGCTGGTGACTTTGCGGAGCATCAATAGACCCTCCGAGCCGGCGCCTCACCCGTAAACCAGCCGCGCTGCCCCCAGATTGCGAGGTCTACGCGGTCGACCATCATGGCCTCAGCTTCGGACTTGACCTTGTAGAGGTTCACGGCTACGCGGCGCAGGCAGCCTTTGGTCGCCTTGCTCAGGTCGGCCAGAAGGTCGTCGCCGAACACGATGCCGGGATAGCTCTGCTCTGCCAGCTTGCGCACGTCGTCCAGTGTGGCGGGTTGGGCAGGCACCCATTCCAGCACGCGGTTGTGCAAGCGCTCCAGGCGTTGGAGGCTGGAGGGCACCCGTTCCTCACCGATCAGCACGATGGTGCCTTCGCTGGCGTTGTAGATATCGGTCAGGATGTTAGCCAGCGCTTTGTCGAGCAGGTATTGCACGTCGTCGACGATCAACGGACGCCCCGACGTAGAAAGCTGGACGGCGATCTGGTCGATCATTTCCGACATGGTGCGGGCCGGTAGGATGCTCAGCTCGCGAAGCACCGCCAGCAGGAAGGCCTTCTTGCTCCAGGTGTCTCGGCATTCCACGTAATAGGCGCGGTGCAAGTTGGCGGCAAAGGCGGCGGCGGCCGACTTGCCGTAGCCGCTCGGGCCGTACATGGCAATCAAACCGGGCAACCCAGCCGGGCGTGCTTGGGCGCGCCCTAGCGCACCAGCCAGCAGGCCTACGTTAGTCAGTGGAACAATCTTCGATACAGACATTGCGTTTCTCCTTGTTGGCCACTCCCCAGCAGCCGTGAACTCAAGCGCGGGCTTGTTCGCTCGCGCCTTCAAAAACCTGTTTCATCACCGCGTATTCCGGGCGACTCGGATAAAGCTCCCACCACGTTTTTTCATCCCCGCTCAGCGTCTCTCCGGCCTTGACGCGTGCACTGATCGAGTTCCAAAGCCGGTAGCGAGCCACGTCGTCCCCCGGCACCTGGAACACCTTCTCGTGCGTCATCAGGGCGGCGGCATATTGCTGGGCGGCGCTGAGCTGTTCCGGTGCCAGTACGGCCGAGGCGGCGGTGGTCGGCGCGATCATCTCGACGCGCTGCCCGGTAAGCGTTTCCAGCTTGTCCACCGCGCGCCTCATTTGGCCCTGCATGCGTTTTTCGCGGCCCATCTCCAGCATGGTTTTCGGCATGTAGTCGGTGCTGTTGCCATCGAGCAGCGCCTCGCCGATCAGCTCGCCGTCTAACGTGTGTGCCCAGACCCTCGCAGCATCTCTAACGTCGTACGCCAAGCGAATTTCTTGTCCATGAAAGTCGCGTAGGGCATCGAGGAAATAGGTGTTCCCAGCCCATGCAATTTCGCCCCGGCGGGTCTGGCGGACCACTTGCGGGCGCATCAGTGAATCGACCAGGGCGGCGGGCGCCGCAAGCGGTTCCCAGCCGGCACCAATAGCGGCCTGCCAGGCTTCGTTCGGCGTCATGTGCCGAAGGGCGCCTGTTGTGTCACGGGTTTTGCCGAGGGCACGATGCGGCGTGTTGTTGTAGTTCTCGATTTCCGCTTCGAGCCCGGCCATGAACTCGCCGAAGGTCGGGATCAGCTTGGTGGTGCCAGCCTCGCGCAGTTGCTTGCGGCTGATTCGATGCACCTTGGTGCCCGCGTGCTTGTCCATGTCGGCGCCGATGTAGCTGGGCAACTTCTTGGCGGCGCGCACCCAGATGGTCTGGTGGCTGCGCTCGGACAGGCCGCGCGCCTGGCTGTTGTAGGGCAGCGAATGGGTCATGCTGCCACCGAGCCGATCCACTACTTCGCGCACGGTGTCATTGGCGAAGCCCGAACCGTTGTCGACGTAGAAGATGGCGAACATGCACTTGCGCACCGCATCGCGCAGAGCGTCGAGCACGCCGATGGTGGACTCGGCTTCACCGACCGATACGCCCACCGCGCGGCGGGTGGCGACATCGAGCACGGTGGTGATCTCTGGCCGGTACGGCTTGCCGGTCAAGGGGTTGAGCACTTCCGCATCGAACTTGTGACCGTCCGCCGTGTACACGTCGCCGGGGTACAAATTTTTGGTCGAGCGGCGGCGGAACGGTTGCAGGGCTTTGAGTTCCTGCGGCGTCATCCGTCCCGTGTTCAGCGCCTCCGGCGACAGCTTCTTCAGGAAGCGCTGCACGGCGTGGATGCTGGGCAACGCGCCATCGTAACGGGCCGCGAATTCGGCATAACTGGCGGCGACGCTCGGTTTGGTCGGGCGCTGGAAGCAGCGCATGAATGCCGGCAACCAGGCAGGCACGTCCAGACTCGGACGCTGGCGAAGGGGCGCGAGGCCGGCTTCGCCTTCGGCGCGGAAGGCAGCGAGCCAGCGCTTGAGCGTGCGTTCTGACAGCGAGCGGTCGCCGCACTTACGGTCGTTCGCGCTCTCGACCCTTTCCATCAGGTAGGGGCTCAAGCCGTTATCGCGGGCCAACGCTACCAGCATGCTGATGGCGCGCTTCTGCGACCAAACGTTGCTCATGCGCTCGATCTCACGCACAAACGCCAGCCTTGCGGCCATGACCCGACGTTGCTTTTCATTGAGGCGTGACGCCGATTTGGCGTCACGCTCGCCCGAAAGCTGCGCCCCCACTGGCGCCGCTTCGGGCGCCGCAGCCACCGATACCGATTGAGCCAACAGCGCTGCCTGCGTCTCCTCCGGAAGCTCGGTTAATGGATACTCGGTGGCTTTGGAACCAGGGCGCTTGCGCCCATTCCAAGCAGCCTTACCGCGCATTTGAATGGCGCGCTCAGAACTCGGCATCCCAGGCAACCCGGCAAGCTCTTTAGCCGTAAACCAACCTTCGTTGTTCATCGATCTGAACCCGTTATGTGTTCTTGGTAATAAGCGTTAGACTTCTAGCCATTTTCCGAAGGGCTTTCGGTACGGCTTGGCCTTTGTCTATGCGGGGTGCCATTGGAGTCCCAGCGCTCGGGCCAGATATGGAACGGCTCAAGCTCAAGTGTCTTAGCTATCTCTAGCTCCATGCGTGGATACGGCAGGCGCTTCACGTTGTGCATAGCGTTGCGTTCAACCCCAAGTTTTCTGGCTAAGTCAGAGAGGGAAGAGCCATGGGCACGGAGTTGGAACTTGATCCATTCCCAACGTAGCGCTGGGTCCTTCGGAATTTCGTTACTTGCCTTCATTTTTTGACTTCCTGTTGCCACTTTCAGAGTGGTTTTTTAAGGGCTTCTAACGTTCCCTTGTGAATAGGCTAGTCATTTACCGAAGGACAGGCAACCGAAAACGGCAGGTTCTTTTGCTGATTTCTGGATTTGCCTTGCCGATTTCGGCTAAGTAGATGTTTTTTAAACAGATTTCTGGAAAGCGAAAATCCGTTCAGGCGATGAACGGCGCTTCGCTTTCCCAACTGCGGAAAACGAAATGGCCGAAAGCGAGAGCCTTGATAAATTTGCCCAAAGCCTGGGAGAGAGAATCCGCGAGTGCGCGGCGCTGGCAGGCAGCGGTGAAGAGCTGTCACGGCGAACTGGGATTCCCCGAAGCACTCTTGAGTCGTACCTCAATGGGGAAAGCGAACCGAAGGTGTCGCGTCTAGTGGCGATTGCTCACTCGGTCAATGCTGACCTGGAGTGGCTGGCGACTGGAGTGATGCGGGTCGCGCCGCCGCCCGAGGACTCGGACACCTACGCCTATATCCCGCTGTATGACGCTCGCGTGAGCGCTGGGCATGGCGCCTGGAATGAAAGCGCTCGGGTGCTTACCAAGCTGGCCTTCACGCGCTACAGCCTACGGAAGAAGGGCTTGGAGGTGGCGCAACTTGCGGCGTTCAGGGTAGATGGGGACTCCAACGAACCGATCCTCAGCGACGGCGATACCGTGATGGTCGACCTGCGTAGGAATGACATGAGGGGGGACGCGATGTACGTCATCAACCTGGGCGGTCACCTCTTCGCCAAGCGGCTCCAGTTGCAGTTCGAAGGCGGCCTGCAGGTGATTAGCGCAAACCCTGCGTACCCTCCGGTTCACGTACCGAAAGAACGCCTGAATGAGCTGATACTGATCGGCCGCGTGGTCTGGGCCGGCGGCTGGATGATTTAGGAAGCCCGAGTGCCAAAAAGCCCGCTATATGCGGGCTTTTTCGTATCTGCTGCCTATCACCGCGCCCTGCACCTGTTTGGCACCATTTGGCACCGGCATCGCCCAGCAAGCCCGCGTCGTTCCTGGCTTGTTCGGTTTCTTCCGGTTTCTTCCGCCTCGTTTTCCCTTAGTGCCAAAGAGAACACCCCCTCACACATCGGCCCATCGTCAGCCGAGAGGCATCGTGGCGCGCGCCTCCACTCGGGAATTCCCAATCACCCCACCGCACCCGTAGAATTGCGACACGTTCTTATTTGCGATCTTTTCCAGGAGGCGGGATGTCCACGGTATTTCCCGAACCGGCGTCCCATGCGCAGCTCGGTGCGCTCTATCAGGACCACCATGGCTGGCTGCAAGCCTGGTTGCGGCGGCGGCTGGGCGATCGCGAACGGGCGGCGGATATCGTCCAGGACACTTTCCTGCGCCTGCTGGTGACGCGGCGCCTGCCCGGCGTCGGCGAAGGCCGCAGCTACCTGGCGCAGATCGCGCGCAACCTGGTCATCGACCAGTGGCGGCGCCAGCGCATCGAACAGGCCTACCTGGAAAGCCTGGCGGCGCTGCCGGAGCCCGAAACGCCCAGCCTTGAAACACGTGCCATCGTCATCGAGACCCTGCTGCGCATCGACACCATGCTCGACGGCATGCCGCCCAGGGTTCGCGAGGCCTTCCTGCTCTCGCAGTTCGAGGGGCTGACCTACCCGCAGATCGCCGAACGCCTGCAGGTCAGCGTCAGCTCGGTGCAGAAGTACATGATCCGCGCGATCCAGGCCTGCTATCAGGTGCTCTACGCCGAATGAAACCCGCCACCGATCGTCCCATCGCTCCCGCCATCGTCGAGCAGGCCAGCCACTGGCTGATGGTGCATTGGGGCGGCGAACTGGATGGCGCCGCGCAGCGCCGTTTCGCCGCCTGGCAGGCCGCCGACCCCGAACACCAGCGCGCCTGGCAGCGCCTGCAGCGGCTACAGGGCACCCTGGCCGGCGTGCCCGCCGAGATGGCCTGCACGGTGCTGCGCGAGATGCCCGACGCGCGGCGCCGGCAAACCCTGAAGCTGCTCGGCATGCTGCTGGTGGCCGGCGGCAGCGGCTACTTCGCCCAGGCGCAGTTGCCGTGGCGCGAGACGCTAGCCGATCTGCGCAGCGGCACCGGCGAACGCCTGCATCGCGAGCTCTCCGACGGCAGCCGCCTGGACCTGAACAGCGGCAGCGCGGTGGACATCCTGTTCAGCGCGCGCGAGCGACGCATCCGCCTGCTGGCCGGCGAGATCCTCCTCAGCAGCGGCCATGAGGCCATCGCGCCGTATCGCCCGCTGATCGTGGAAACCCCCAGCGGCGACGTGCAGGCGCTGGGCACGCGCTTCTCGGTGCAGGAAGTCGACGGCGGCACGCGTGTCGGCCTCTACCAGGGCGAACTGGAAATCCGCCCACGCCACGGGGCGGTGCTGCGCCTGCAAGCTGGCCAGGCGCTGTGGTTTGGCGCCGATGGAGCGGGCGCGGTACAAGCCGCGGACCGCAACGCCATCGCCTGGAGCGAAGGCCGGCTGGTCGCCGAACGGATGCCGCTGGGCCGGTTCATCGCCGAACTCTCGCGTCACCGCCCCGGCGTGCTGCGCTGCGATCCGGCAATCGCCGGGCTGGAGCTGACCGGCGTTTTCCCGCTGGCCGACACCGAGCGCGTGCTCGCTGCGCTGCAACAGTCCCTGCCCGTGGAGGTGCACAGCCTGACGCGCTACTGGGTCACCGTCCGCCCCCGCGTCTGAGACGGGGCGACGGAGGTTGGCGCGGCGGCCTGTCACAAAAAATGTCCCGCCGATTGACGCTTTTCCCGGCTCGTTCGGGATACCTCTTGAATTCAATCAAGAAGCATTCTCAAGAGGATCAACAGGAATGCCGCATCGCCCCTTACAACGCTCGCAACTGAGCCGTTCGATCACCCCTGCCCTGTTCGCCAGCCTGCTGGCCGCCACCCCGCTGCTGGCATCGCCCAGCGCCCTGGCGCAATCCGCCGCCAGCGAACAGGCGCGCGGCTACGCCATTCCGGCCGGCAATCTGGACCAGGCGCTCAACCGCTTCGCCAGCGAAGCCGGCATCCTGCTCTCGGTGGACTCGCGCCTGACCGCCGGCAAGAGCAGCCCGGGACTCAGCGGCAGCTACACGGTGAACGACGGCCTCGCCCATTTGCTGGCCGGCACCGGTCTGCGGGCGACCCGCGCGCAGGGTAACTACGCGCTGGAGCTGGCGCCCGAAAGGAGCAGC
Source organism: Pseudomonas sp. PS02288 (assembly GCF_029959715.1). Lineage (NCBI taxonomy): Bacteria > Pseudomonadati > Pseudomonadota > Gammaproteobacteria > Pseudomonadales > Pseudomonadaceae > Pseudomonas > Pseudomonas sp. PS02288. The sequence continues at coordinate 58,423 of NZ_JASCPA010000011.1, forward strand.
GCGCTGGAGTTGGACGGGATCAACGTCAGCAGCAGCGGTCTCTCCGACACCACCGAAGGCAGCGGCTCCTACACCACCGGGCAGATGCAGACGGCGACCAAGCTGCCGCTGTCGCTGCGCGAGACGCCGCAATCGGTGACGGTGATCACCCGCCAGCGGATGGACGACGAAGGCATGACCACCATCGAAGACGCGGTGCGCAGCACGCCGGGACTGTTCGTCGATAACTCCGGCGGCGTCGCCAGGACGTCCTTCACGTCGCGTGGCTTCGCCGTCAGCACCCTCATGTACGACGGCTTCCCGACCAGTGTCCTGACCTACATGCCCAACGCGACGGCCAACCTGGCGATGTACGACAGGGTCGAGGTCGTGCGCGGAGCGACCGGCCTCACGCAGGGCGCGGGCAATCCCTCCGCGGCGATCAACCTGGTCTACAAGCGCCCCACCCCGGTGTTCCAGGGTACTGTCAGCGCCAGCGCCGGCAGTTGGGACGACTACGGCATCACCGCCGATGTCGGCGGACCGCTGAACGACGACGGTACCCTGCGGGGGCGCGTGGTCACCACCTATCAGGATGCCCAGAATTTCCGTGATGCCGTGGAGGAGGACCACAACCTGTTCTATGCCACTGGCGAGGCGGACCTGAGCGCGAACACCACGCTGACCCTGCGCGCCTATCGGCAGAAGAATCACACCAACTTCTTCTGGGGCGGCCTGCCCCTGGCCGCCGACGGCGGCCACCTGCACGTCCCGCGCGACACCTTCCTCGGTAACGACTGGGAGTACCTGGACGACCGCACCGTCGGCGTGTCCGGCAACCTAGAACACCGCTTCGACAACGGCTGGACGCTGCGCGTGGCGGCCCTGCATGCGGATACGGACGACGACGCGCTGGCCAGCTCGATCTGGAACTCGCGGCGCTATCTGTGGGCGCAGACCATGGAGCAGGAAGAAAACGGCCTGGACGTGTTCGCCAGCGGACCCTTCCAGCTGCTGGGGCGCGAGCACGAACTGGTGGTGGGCGCCAGCAAGCGCCGCCTCGAATACACCCTTGGCGACTTCGGCGGCGGTTACCTGCCGGGCACTGTCGACCCGTACAACTGGAATCCCCGCGGCAACCCGAAACCAGCGCTGGCCGTAAGCTCGGCCTCCAGTACCGATGTCACCACCCAGGACAGTGCCTACGTGACCACGCGCCTGAACCTGGCGGACCCGCTCAAACTGATCCTCGGCGGTCGCCTGGACTGGTACGACTACGACGAAGATGATGGCGACGCCGGCGACTACAAGGTGGTGCGCAATGTCACCCGGTATGCCGGGCTGATCTACGAACTGGACCAGCACCACTCCGTGTACGCCAGCTACACGGATATCTTCCAACCACAGACCGCCAAGGACATAAACCGGCAGGTGATCGAGCCCATCGTGGGCGAAAACTACGAGATCGGCCTGAAGGGCGAGTATTTCGACGGTGCCCTGAATGCCAGCATCGCACTGTTCCAGATCGACCAGACCAACCGCGCGGTCGCCCTGGACGACCAGTCGGGATGCCCCACCTACCCCTCGGAATCCTGCTCCGAGGCCTCCGGTCTGGTGCGCAGCAAAGGCATCGAACTCGAAGTGCAAGGAGCGCTCACGCCCAACTGGCAGATGGGCGCCGGCTACACCTTCGTCGATGCCACGTACAAGAAGGATGCCGACCCGACTGTGGAAGGCACGCGCTTCGACACCTATTCGCCCAAGCAGATGTTCAAGCTGTCGACCCTGTACACCTTGCCCGGCGAGCTCAACCGCTGGCGCGTCGGTGGCAACGTCTACCAGCAAAGTCGCATCTACAACGAGGCCAAGACCAACGAACAGCGCGCTTATGCCATCGCGGATCTGGTGCTGGGCTACCAGGCCACCCGCCAGCTCGACCTGCAGCTGAACGTCAACAACCTGTTCGACAAGACCTACTACCGCAGCATCGCCACCAGCACCTGGGGCCCGTACGACATCTACGGCGACCCACGAAACGTCAAGCTGACGGCCAGGTACTCGTTCTGACCGCGAAAGCGCTCGCCGGATCGGGCCGCCGCACCTCGTAGGGTGCGCCATGCGCACCTTCCGTGGCCCCAGGTCGTAGGGTGGGCTTCAGCCCACCATTGCCAACCCGCCTCGGCGGGCTGAAGCCCACCCTACGCTTGCTCCTGGCGAACTGGCCCCTGCAACTCCCCGCGCAACCACTCGGCGAGGCGTTCGGCGCGGCGGTCGTTGCGCCGGGTGGGCACCCAGAGCGCCAGCCGCGCCGGCGTTTCGACGAAGCCCCAGGGCGCGGCCAGGCGCCCGGCGGCGAGATCGTCGGCCACCAGTTGCTGCGGCGCGATGGCTACGCCGAGGCCGGCCACCGCCGCTTCCAGCAGGTAATAGAGATGCTCGAAACCCTGCCCCAGGCGCAATGACTGCTCGTCCAGCCCCTGCGCGCGCGCCCATTCCGGCCAGGCCTGCGGACGCGAGGCCGTGTGCAGCAACGGCTCGCCCAACAGGCGCCCCGCAGCAGCCGCCTGCAGGTCGGCGAAGCGCGCATAGCGCGGGCTGAGCACCGGGCCGATGCATTCGCGGGCCAGTTCGTGCACCTGCATGTCCGCCGGCCAGGGTGGCTCGGCGAACAACAGCGTGGCGTCGACGTTGGGGCTGCGCGGGTCCAGCTCACCCTGGCTGGTGGACAGCTGCAGCCGCAGCTCCGGCAGCTCGCGGTTGAGCCGGTCGAGGCGCGGAATGAACCAGCGCACCAGCAGGCTGCCCGGACAGCCGAGCACGAACGGCCGGTCCACCGCCGCCTGCCGCAGTTCGGTGCAGACACCGCGCAGGCGCTCGAAGGCGTCGGAGGCGGCATCGCGCAGACGAACGCCCGCTTCGGTGAGTTTTACGCCGCGCCCTTCACGCACGAACAGCGCCAGCTCCAGGTGTTCCTCGAGCGCGCGGATTTGCCGGCTGACCGCCCCATGGGTGACGTGCAGCTCTTCCGCTGCCTGGCTTACGCTCTCCAGGCGGCCAGCGGCCTCGAAGGCGCGCAGGGCATTCAGCGGCGGAAGGTCTCTGCTCATATTCGTGATTTTTCCTGACAGGTTGAGGCGATCTTATCGCTTTTCATCCTGGCTCACAGCGGTAGCATGTGAGTCACCCTCTCCCCCAGCCCCTTTCTCGCACGAGAGAGGGGCGCCAAACAGGAGCTCCCCATGACCTCATTCCGCAACGGCCCCGATGCCAAAGGCCTGTTCGGTTCGTTCGGCGGGCAGTACGTCGCCGAGACGCTGATGCCGCTGATCCACGACCTGGCCGCCGAATACGAGAAGGCCAAGCAGGACCCGGCCTTCGCCAAGGAGCTGGCCTACTTCCAGCGCGACTACGTGGGCCGGCCGAGCCCGCTGTATTTCGCCGAACGCCTGACCGAGCACTGCGGCGGCGCGAAGATCTACCTCAAGCGCGAGGAGCTGAACCACACCGGCGCGCACAAGATCAACAACTGCATCGGGCAGATCCTCCTGGCCCGGCGCATGGGCAAGAAACGCATCATCGCCGAGACCGGCGCCGGCATGCACGGCGTGGCCACCGCCACCGTGGCCGCGCGTTTCGGCCTGCAGTGCGTGATCTACATGGGCACCACCGACATCGATCGGCAGCAGGCCAACGTGTTCCGCATGAAGCTGCTGGGCGCCGAAGTGATCCCGGTCACTGCCGGCACCGGCACGCTGAAGGATGCGATGAACGAAGCCCTGCGCGACTGGGTGACCAACGTCGACTCCACCTTCTACCTGATCGGCACCGTGGCCGGTCCGCACCCGTATCCGGCGATGGTCCGCGACTTCCAGGCGGTGATCGGCAGCGAAACCCGTGACCAGATGCAGGCCCAGGAAGGCCGCCTGCCGGACTCGCTGGTCGCCTGCATCGGCGGCGGCTCCAACGCCATGGGCCTGTTCCACCCGTTCCTCGACGACCAATCGGTGCAGATCATCGGCGTCGAAGCGGCCGGCCACGGCATCGCGACCGGCCAGCACGCGGCCAGCCTGAACGGCGGCGTGCCCGGCGTGCTGCACGGCAACCGCACCTTCCTGCTGCAGAACGACGACGGCCAGATCATCGACGCGCACTCGATTTCCGCCGGCCTCGACTACCCCGGCATCGGCCCCGAGCACGCCTGGCTGCACGACATCGGGCGCGTCGAGTACACCTCGATCACCGACAAGGAAGCGCTCGCCGCCTTCCACAAGTGCTGCCGCCTGGAAGGCATCATCCCGGCCCTGGAAAGTGCCCACGCGCTGGCCGAAGTGTTCAAGCGCGCCCCCGGCCTGCCGAAGGACCATCTGATGGTGGTCAACCTCTCCGGCCGTGGCGACAAGGACATGCAAACCGTCATGCACCACTACGACGAACAGGAAGAACATATATGAGCCGCCTGCAGACGCGCTTCGCCGAGCTGAAGCAACAGAATCGCGCCGCCCTGGTCACCTTCGTCACCGCCGGCGACCCGGACTACGCCACCTCGCTGGCGATCCTCAAGGGGTTGCCCAAGGCCGGCGCCGACGTGATCGAGCTGGGCATGCCCTTCACCGACCCGATGGCCGACGGCCCGGCGATCCAGCTGGCCAACATCCGCGCCCTGGCAGCGAAGCAGGACCTGGCGAAGACGCTGCAGATGGTCCGCGAATTCCGCGTCGAGGACTCGACCACGCCGCTGGTGCTGATGGGCTACTTCAACCCGATCCACAAGATGGGCGTCGAGCGCTTTATCGGCGAGGCACTGGAAGCCGGCGTCGACGGCCTGATCGTCGTCGACCTGCCGCCGGAACATAACGAAGACCTCTGCGACCCTGCGCAGGCCGCGGGCATCGACTTCATCCGCCTTACCACCCCGACCACCGACGACAAGCGCCTGCCGACCGTGCTCAACGGCAGCTCCGGGTTCGTCTACTACGTCTCGGTGGCCGGCGTCACCGGTGCCGGCTCGGCGACCCTGGAACACGTCGAGCAGGCCGTCGCCCGCCTGCGCCGCCACACCGACCTGCCGATCAGTATTGGCTTCGGCATCCGCACCCCGGACCAGGCGGCGGCCATCGCCCGCCTGGCCGACGGCGTGGTGGTCGGCTCGGCGCTTATCGACCGGATCGCCAAGGCAGAAACCCCGCAACAGGCTGTGGACGGCGTGCTCGGCCTCTGCGCCGAACTGGCGCAAGGTGTGCGCGGCGCGCGGGACTGAAGTCATAGTGAATCAGCCGCTGGCGGAGCGATTCGCCAGCGGCTTTCTTGTGCCTGCGGACAGACAGGACGGGGTGCCGGGCGCATTTCCATCCAGGCCCGCAGAATGGAGCTCGGTGACACTGGGACCGCCAGGGAATCTCCCTCGACTGAAGGGGTCAGCCCTATAAGGCCCTTGATCCGGAGTCTCCCCATGCCTGATACGAAACTGGCACGCCTCTACCGCATGGTCATGCCCGAACACACCTGCCCGTTCGGCCTGAAGTCGCGCAGCCTGCTGCGGCGCAAAGGCTTCGAGGTGGACGATCATTGGCTGACCACCCGCGAGCAGACCGATGCCTTCAAGGCCGAACACGGCGTGGAGACCACCCCGCAGACCTTCATCGACGGCGAGCGTATTGGCGGTTACGACGAGTTGCGCCGGTATTTCGGTCAGCACGTGCCCGAGCCGGGCGAGACCAGCTACACGCCGGTGATCGCCACCTTCGCGATGACCGCGCTGATGGCGCTGGCGCTGAGCCAGGCGGTGTTCGGCACGCCCTTCACGCCGCGCGCGCTGCAATGGTTCATCGCCCTTTCCATGGGCGTGCTGGCGCTGCTCAAGCTACGTGACCTGGAGAGCTTCACCACCATGTTCCTCGGCTACGACCTGCTCGCTCGGCGCTCTGTGCCTTACGCCTATTTCTACCCGTTCGCCGAAGCCGGTGCAGCGGTGCTGATGCTCGCTGGCGCGCTGATCTGGCTCGCGGCGCCAGTGGCGGTGTTCATCGGTGCGGTGGGCGCCTGGTCGGTGTTCAAGGCGGTCTACCTGGACAAGCGTGAACTCAAGTGCGCCTGCATGGGGGGTGACAGCAACGTGCCGCTGGGCTTCGTCTCGCTCACCGAGAACCTGATGATGGTTCTGATGGGCCTGTGGATGCTGCTGGGCTAAGCGCCATTCAGACGTGCGGCAGCAGTTGCATCAGACGCTCGCTGAAGAACCCTGCTTGCTTGCGTAGGCTGAACAGCTTGGGGTCGGCCAGCCAGGTCTGGGTGATGCCCATCAGGGCGCTGTAGAGCAGCGCAGCGCAGTCCTCCGCCGGTTGTTCGCCGCCCAGTTCGCCGCGCTCGCGGGCGAGGCTGATGTGGCTGGCCAGGCAGTGGACGATGGCGCGCGTCAGCTTGCGCTCGCGGCGCATAGTGCCGGCGACTTCGGAGGTCAGCTCGGTCTTGTTCAGCAGGATCTCGAAGGACTGGCGGTGCCAGCGGTTCTCGATCAGCAGGCTGAACCAGTGGGCGATCAGGTAGCGGATGGCTTCCAGCGGCGTGTCGGCCAGCGCCGTGCTCTGCGCCACCAGGTGCTCCAGCGGTTCCTGGGAGTAGTGCAGGACGGCCTCGTAGAGTTCGTCCTTGTTCTTGAAATGCCAGTAGATGGGACCGCGGCTGAAGCCGGCGGCGTCGGCGATCATCGCCAGAGTGGTGCGCGAGTAGCCGGTCTTGCTGAACTGTTCGAGTGCCGCCTCGATGACCTTCAGGCGGGTTTTCTCGGCGTCTTCTTTGGTGCGGCGCATAGCGGATTCGTAGGTGGTGGAAGGCCCCGGAAAGGGGCCTCCTTGGTTCAGGCGTCAGGCCGTCCAGCCCCCCATGCGTGAGGCGGATGCGCCCTCGGAACCGGTCAACGGTCTGGCGCGCCGGAGGGCCGGTGCGCAGGTCGCAGACAGGTTCTCAGAGTTTGCCATCGGCGGCCATCTGCATGTAGGTGGTGTCGAAACGCAGCTTGGTGTTGCCGGCATCGCCGAGCAGCTTGCCGTTGGGCATGCTGATGCCGATGAAGTCGACGCTGGAGGCGCCCTCGCCCAGCAGGCCGTGGTCGAAGGAGAAGTGGCGCACGCTGTCCATCGCCTTGTAGGCCTCTTCGCTCTTGATGAAGCTCAGCGAGTCAGTCGGTTTCCAGAACATCTTCATGCCCTTGAGCTGCGACTCGTAGCCTGCCTGGTCGGTGCCCGAGGCCTTGCCGAGGAACGCGCGGGCATCGGCGCCTTCCTTGGTGTCGCTGGCGATGATGCCCATCACTTCGTACCAGGCACCGACCACGGCTTTGCCGAAGGCCGGGTTGTCCGCCAGGGTCTTGGTGTTCGCCAGAGTCAGGTCCTTGATGTGGCCGGGGATCTTGCTCGAGTCGAAGACCAGTTTGGCGCCGGGGGTTTTCTCGACCTCATCGAGCAGCGGGTTCCAGGTCACCACGTTGCGCACGTCCTTGCTGGCGAAGGCGCCGACGATGTCCGCGTCCGAGGTGTTGACCACCTGCACGTCGCGCTCGCTCATTCCGACGCTTTCCAGCGCATGGGCCAGCAGGTAATGCGAGACCGACAGTTCGACCAGGTTGACCTTCTGCCCCTTGATGCTCTTCAGGTCGCCGTCCTTCATGACCATGCCGTCGTTGCCGTTGGAGTAGTCGCCGACGATCAGCGCGGTGCTGTCGACGCCACCGGCGGCGGGAATCGACAGGGCGTCCATGCTGGTCAGCACCACGGCGTCGAACTGGCCGGCGGTGAACTGGTTGATCGATTCGACGTAGTCGTTGATCTGGGTGATCTTCACCTCGATCCCGTACTTGTCCGCCCATTTCTTCATTATCCCGGACTCTTCCGCGTACTTCCACGGCATCCAGCCGGCGTAGATGGTCCAGGCGAGGTTGAACTGTTGCTTCTGTTCGGCGTGCGCGGCCATCGGCAGCAGGCTGGCGCAGGCCAGGCCGGTGGCGCAGAGCAGGGTTTTCAGTGTCTTGAACGACATGTGCAGCTCCTTGTTCGGTCGAAGAGTGGTCAGAAGAATTTCAGGTAACGCTGGATTTCCCAGTCGGATACGTGGGTGTGATAGGCATTCCATTCGTCACGCTTGAAGTCGACGAAGGCTTGGAAAAGGCTGTCGCCGAAGACTTCACGGCTCAGCGGGTCCTTCTCGAAGGCATCGATGGCCTCGCTCAAGGTCCGCGGCAGGCACTCGATGTCCATCTCGGCGACCTGCTTCTCGGTGTAGTTGTACATGTTTTCGCGGTGCGGCAAACCCGGTTCGAGCTGTTCGCGAACACCTTCCAGGCCGGCGGCGAGGATCATCGCGGCGCCCAGGTACGGGTTGCACGAGATGTCCGCCGCGCGGCACTCGACGCGGCTGCCCTGCGAGGGGATACGCAGCATGTTGGTGCGGTTGTTGTTGCCGTAGCAGACGAACACCGGCGCCCAGGTGGAGCCGGACATGCTGCCCTTGCGCACCAGGCGCTTGTAGCTGTTCACGGTCGGCGCGATCACCGCGCAGATGGCCTGGGCATGCTTGAGCACGCCGGCGATGAAGTGGTAGCCGAGCTTGCTCACGCCGCAGTCGTGAAGGTCGTCGCCGTCGGGCTCGAACAGGTTGCGCCCGGTCTCGCGGTCGGCCAGCGACATGTTGTAGTGCGCGCCGCTGCCGGTGCGCTTGGCCGAGGGCTTGGGCATGAAGCTGGCGAAGGCGCCGTGCTTGCGCGCGATCTCGTTGGCGAGCATGCGGAAGAACACGAAACGGTCGGCCATGGTCATGGCGTCGGCGTACTTGAAGTCGGTCTCGAACTGGCCGTTGGCGTCTTCGTGGTCGAAGGAGTAGACGTCCATACCGATGTCGTTCAGCGCCTCGACCAACTCGCCGATGATGTGCATGTTGTCCATCAGCCCGCGCGGGTCGTAGCAGGGCTTGGCCAGGTCGTCGCGCACGCTGATCGGCTCGAAGCCGCCGTCAGCGCTGTCCTTGTAGATGAAGAATTCGGTCTCGATGCCCAGGTTGAAGGTGTAACCCATGGCCGCGGCGGCATCGGTCTGGCGCTTCAGCGCGCCGCGCGAGCAGGCGGCGAAGGGCTTGCCGTCCAGGTACAGGTCGCTGGCGAACCAGGCGAGATCCTTGTTCCAGGCGCACTGGATGGCGCTGGCCGGATCGGGCATCGCCGCCACTTCGTTGTCGCTGATGTCCTGTGGGACGCCATCCAGCGCGGCGCCGGTGTACAGCTCGGAACCGCCGAGCATCTGGCCGAGGTGGGACAGCGGGACGAACTTGCCCTTGATCACGCCGTGGATGTCCACGTAGCTGGCCATGGCGTACTTCACGCCCTTGGCTTGCAGGCTGCTCTTCAGGTTTTCCGCTTCGGGATGACGACTCATTGCAGTGCTCCAACAGGAAAAGGGTTCAGCGCCCGGCGGGCGGTGGCACGATTCCTTCATTCAACATACATGCCATCGTGTATATATAACGACGATAGCGGAGGCTCGCGAGCACCTCGCCCAGCCGCCGATTCGATCCGGGAGCGAACCGCAATTGACTGATATGAAAAGAGAAAAGTACTTCTTCGAGCTGGGTGAACTGGCCCTGGAAAGCGGCGCCGCGCTGCGTCAGGCGCGCCTTTGCTACCAGGTCGTCGGCCGGCCGAACGCCGCGCGCGACAACATCGTGCTGATTCCCAGCTACTACGGCGGCTCACATTGGGGCAGCCTGCCCTTGCTTGGCGCAGGCAGCCCGCTGAGCGGCGGCGACTACTGCGTGGTGCTGACCAACCTGCTCGGCTCGGGCTGGTCGACATCGCCGAGCAATGCCGCCGAGGGCCAGCGCGGCGCCGACTTTCCGCGCGTGTCGCTGGGCGACAACGTCGAGGCGCAGCGGCGCCTGCTCGATGCGCTGTTCGGCGACTGGCAGCTGGCACTGGTGTGCGGGTGGTCGATGGGCGGCATGCAGGCCTTCGCCTGGGCCATGCGTCACCCGGAAAAGGTCGAACGCATCCTGCCGTTCTGCGCCACCGCGCGCTGCTGGCCGCACAACCGGGTGTTCCTCGACGGCGTGGCGGCCGCGTTGCGTGCCGACTGCGCCTGGCAGGAGGGTCGCTACGAGGCGCCGCCGGAACGCGGCTTGCGCGCCTTCGGCCGGGTCTACGCCGGCTGGGCCTATTCGCAGGCTTTCTATAGAGAGGCGCTGTATCGCCAACTGGGCTTCGCCGACGTCGAGGCGCTACTGGCGTTCTGGGAAGAGGATCACCTGGAACAGGACGCCAACGATCTGCTCTGCGTGCTCGACAGCTGGCAAAGCAGCCAGCCCTCGGAGCCCGCGCTGGCGGCCATCCGCGCCCGCACGATCGTCATGCCGAGCAGCAGCGACCTGTACTTCACCGTGACCGATGCGCGGCACGAGACCAGCCTGATCCCCTGCGCCGAACTGCGCGTGCTGGAATCGGACTGGGGACATTGTGCCGGCGGGCCGGGCCGCGAGGTGCAGGCGATGCGGCAGGTGTTCGCCGCGATGGACGAGCTGCTGCGCCGTTGAACAGGAGAACCGGGGCTCGACGCCCCGGCAGGACCGCTACTTGGAGGCCTGCATCTTCGCTGCAGGCTGCGCGGCCTTCTCCCGCGCGGCGAGGTTCTTCTGCTGCTTGTAGCTCTTCGCCGCCAGCGGAATCGCGGTGACCTTGCCGGTTTCCAGCCAGTTGCGCAGGCGGGTGGCGTCGGCCATGTGGGTGTACTTGCCGAACGCATCGAGCACCACGAAGGCCACCGGCTTGCCGGCCATGGTGGTGCGCATCACCAGGCAGTGCCCCGCCTCGTCGGTGAAGCCGGTCTTGGTCAGCTGGATGTTCCAGTTGGCCTTGTAGATCAGGTGGTTGGTGTTGCGGAAACCCAGGGTGTAGTTGGGTTTGCGGAACGCCACGGTGCGCTCCTTGGTGGTGCTCATCTCGCCGAGCAGCGGGTACTGGCGGCTGGCCTTGAGCAGCAGCACCAGGTCACGGGCGGTGGAGACGTTGTCCAGCGACAGCCCGGTGGGCTCGACGTAACGCGTGTGGCTCATGCCCAGCGCGCGCGCCTTGGCGTTCATTGCCGCAATGAAGGCCTTCTGCCCGCCCGGATAGTGGTGCGCCAGGCTGGCCGCAGCACGGTTTTCCGAGGACATCAGCGCCAGCTGCAGCATCTCGCGGCGGCTGATTTGGCTGCCGATGCGCACGCGGGAGAACACGCCCTTCATTTCCTTGGTGTCGGCGATGTCGATCGGCAGCACCTCGTCCAGCGGCAGCTTGGCGTCGAGGGTGACCATCGCCGTCATCAGCTTGGTCACCGAGGCGATCGGCACGACCACGTCGGGGTTGCTGGAATAGAGCACCTTGTCGCTGTTCAGATCGACCAGCAGGGCGCTGCCGGAGGCGAGCTCCTGCACCGGCGGAAGGACCGCAGCGCCCTTGTCGGCCGCATGGAGGGAAGCACTGAGAGCACTGCCGCACAGCAGCAGGAGCAACGGGCGAAATATCTTCACGGGGCACGTCATGGGCAGGTGGACTGAGGCCTGGCGGGAGCCTGGCCGCGGCAGTATAAGAAAATTTCGGCACGGCGCGAGGGGCTTTCGGCACGACACCCTACCCACCTCGCCGCCAGCGAAGCGGCGATCGCTGGCAAAACGCAGTGCACCTCTGCGCGAAGCGGCGGTCCAACGCAGCACATTCCCCAGAAGGAGCATTCGCCATGAGCCTCTTTTCCCGCACTCCGACCACCAAAGAGCAGATCCAGGACGAAATCGACAACCTGATGAACGCCCTGCACGACCTGCAACAGAGCGCCAGCCGCGACTCGCGGCGCAGCATCCACGACCTCAGCGACCGTGCCGAACGCCTGTGGCATGCCTCCCGCGAAACCTTTGGCGACACCTACGGCGACCTCTCGCGCAAGACCCTCAAGGCCAGCCGCGCCGCCGGCGAATGCGCACGCCAGCATCCGCTGTCCACTGCCCTGGTGGGCGTTGGCGCCCTGGCGCTGATCGGCTGGCTGATCTCGCGCCGCTAACGCCATGCGCAATGCCGAAACGCCGGTCCTGAAGTTCGCCCTGTACGGCGCGCACTCGAGCCTCGGCAGCGCGCTGCTCAGCGAACTGCTGAGCCGCCAGCATGAAACGGTGGCGGTGGTCGGCGACCTCAACGCCGTCGACGTACACCCCGGCCTGCGCGCCAAGCTGGGCGATCTGTACGATGCCACGAGCGTTGGCGAAAGCGTCGCCGGGATGGACTCGGTGATCGTGTTCGCCAGTGCACCGCGCTTGCCCGTGGGGGCCGACGATCTGCCGCCGGGCCGGCAGGGCGACCTGCTGGAGGCGCTGGGCGCGCTGGACGCCGGCATGCCAAAAGCGAAGGTGCAGCGGCTTCTGTTGATCGTCGACCCGGCCTGGCTGGACGACGCCTGCAGCGCGCTGCTGCTGGACGGCACGCTGGACTGGACGCTGGTAGCCGCGCCGGAAATCACCGGCGACTTCGTCCTCGACGACTTTCGCCGCGCGGATGAGAACGACGGCAATGCCCCGCTGCAGTCGCTGCGCCGAATCGCCGCGGGCCTGGTGGACGAACTGGAAAATCCGCAGCATCGCCGCGAGATGATGAACTTCGTGCTCTAAGCCGGCGCTCTTCGCAGCGCCATACCGCCCGTCCAATCACGCCCCCCACGCCAGGGAGCGACCCGCAGGCCGCTCCGGCGTCTCCTGCCTCAGCTCTCCAGCGTGGCGCTCAGGCTGATCTTCGCATTCAGCACTTTCGATACCGGGCAGCCTTCCTTCGCCTTGTTGGCGATTTCTTGGAAGGTGGCGTCGTCGGCGCCCGGGATGCGCGCCTTCAGGGTCAAGGCGATGGCGGTGATCTCGAAGCCCTCGCCGACCTTGTCCAGGGTCACTTCGGCGGTGGTGTCGGTCCGCTCGGGCGTCAGTCCTGACTGACCGAGCATCATCGACAGCGCCATCGAGAAACAGCCCGCGTGCGCGGCGCCGATCAACTCTTCGGGGTTGGTCCCCGGCGCGCCTTCGAAGCGGGTGTTGAAGCCGTACGGGTTTTCCTTCAGCGCGCCGCTTTGGGTGCTGATGGTGCCTTTGCCTTCCTTGAGGTTGCCCTGCCAGACGGCGGATGCGGTCTTCTTCATGACGAATACTCCGATGGATGAGTCTTCATCAGAGGCGGTGGGCGGGAAACAGTTCGTTCGAGCGTACTGATCGGCCCCGGGCGGAGCGAGAAGCGGACCGCCGCCCCACCCAGCCGCGATCTCGTAGGGGGGCCTCAGCCCACCAAGTCCACCGTCAGCCCCATCGCCTCAGGGCAGCTTCAGCCCGCCAGCCTGCTGGTGCAACGCGCGCAGGTGCTCGCCGACCTGCTTCAGGTTCGCCTCGCTGTCCTCCAGTTCGCGCCGCCGCTCGGGCAGCAGCAGCTCGCGCAGGTCCTTGTCGAGGTCGTCGCTGAGGTTGCGCAGGGTCTGCTGGCGATCGGCGGTCTGGTGTTCCAGGCGCGCCCACTCGCTCGGCTGCGGCAGGCCATAACCGCCCTCGAGCAGCTCGGCGGGACGACTGAGGAATCCGCTGTTGAGCAGCATCCGGCCGATGGTATCGCCGGCCTTGTTCAGCGTCGGGTCGCTGGCGGCGTTGGCGCCCATGTAGCGTTGCTTGAGCTCATCCTGGGCCAGCAGCAGCTGCTGGCGGAACGCGGCCTGCTCGAGCAACAGCAGCGCGGCACTGGCCTGCAGGTCGGCGCGCTGCAACCACGGCCGGCGTTGCGCGGCCGGCTGTCTCAGCCAGTCATCCACCTTCGCCTGCGGCACCGCCAGGCGCTGCTTGATCACCGCGAACATCGCCTGATAGCGGTCGCGGAACGAGTCGAAGCGATAACCCAGGCGCAGCGCTTCCTTCGGATCGGCCAGCACGCGGCGGTCGGCCAGGCCGCGCCCGGCCAGCGAGTCGAGCAGCCCGTTGGGCATGATGCTGTCGAGGCCTTCCAACTCGGCGCGCCCGGTTCCGCTGCGCAGCAGCTTGAGGGTTTCCACCGCGCAGTTGTTGGAGAGGAAGTAGTAGTTGCCGTCGTAGCTCCAGTGCAGTTCGGCGGCGCGGCGCACCAGCGCGTCCTGCTGTTCGCGCGGCAGGCGCAATGGGATCGAGGCCAGGCTGCGCAGCTCGACCTTGGTGTATTCGTCGATCACCTGCGCCAGCGGCAGGATGAAAAGCCGCGACGGATACACACCGGTCAGGCCGTCCCAGCTGGACAGCTGGATGTCGCCGACGAAGGCGCGGAAGGACAGCACCAGGTGCTGGTCCAGGTCCAGCCGGCAGGCCGGACCGCGCGGCCGACCGGGCGCGCAGACCACCAGGCGCAGCATGCTGTGGCCCCAGCGGCTGACCCAGTTGTCGTTGGCTTCGGCGAATAGGTAGTCGACCTCGTAGACGCGCGCAGGATCAAGCTTGCCCAGCGGCGCCTTCTGGTAGTCGCTGCTGGCGTTGAGGTAGGCGAACTCGGCCGGGCAGGCGCGGGCGCGCGCCGGCGCCCAGCCGAAATGCTCGCTGAAATAGCGCTGCAGCGAGGGACGTCGGCAGGCGTATTCCGGATCGAGCAGGAAGTACTCCATGTTCACCGCGACGAACTCGCGCGGATTGCTCAGCTCGTAGCCGTCCGCGCTGCGCGCGACCATGCCGTTGCGCCCTTCACGTGCGCCGCGCTGGCCGACCGCCTGCTGCCAGCCGGCCAGGTCGAGCAGGCGCGGATCATCGGAAAGGGTGAAGCGGCGCTGCACGTCGCCGCGGCAGGCATCGCGCTGGCCGACCAGGCCCTGGCTCTGCGCTTCGCGCCGGCAGCGCTGCAAGCGCGAGCGCTCCGCGGGCGACCACAGGCGGGCACGATCGTAGAGGTGGGTGAGTTCGTGGAGCACGGTGGCAAGCAGCTCGGCGCGCACGGTGCCGTGGGGCCGCCCGGTCTGCTCGCGGGCGGCGCTGCCGTCCACCAGGCCGTGCAGCAGCCGGGCGTTCAGCGACAGCGCGTCGAGGCGGGTGATGCGCCCGTAACCGTTATCCGGCAGGTCGTGCGACCAGTGCACGGTGACCTGCCGGTCGAGCGCCTGAATAAAGCGCGGCGGCAGCTTGGCGAAGGCCTCGTCGATCAGGGCCTGGCTGGCTTGAATCTGCGCCGCATCCAGGCCCTTCTCGTCCAGTCGCAGCCGCAGGTCGGCATGACTGGCACAGGCGAACAGCAGCAGGAAAGCGCCGAGCAGTCGCGGAAACATCGGTTGGGCGGCCCTCGGCGCGTGCGGTCAGAGCGCCAGGATGGCGCTGGCCAGTTCCTGGTCGTCGGCGGCAGCGGCCTGCGGATAACGGGCGCGCAGGGCTCCGAAGGCGGCTTCCAGCCGGGCGCCACGAATCTCGCCCTGACTGGCGACGAAGCTCGCCGCGTCGTCGCGGGCCTGGACCACGACCTTCATGTCGCGCACCGAGGTGGTGGTGTCGGAGGTGAAATCGATGCTGCGCCCCAGGGCGCGGACGACGATGTTGCTGGTGGCTTCCAGGGTGTGGGCCTGAGCGGCGTCGACGGTGAACAGCAGGATCGCCGAGGCGGCGAGCAACGAGGTACGCATGGTGGGTCTCCCTGAATGAGTCGCCATTGGACGGGCAACAGGCTCGCCAGTTCAACGAAGCGGCGAGAGGTCGAACGACGGCTGTGTGGGCGAAGGCGCCAGCCGCGCTGCAAGCCGGTGGCGCCGGGCGCGGCAAGGCTAACGGATGCGTCGCGGCAGTGCCAGTGTGGGCTCAGCGCGCGAGGATCGCCTCGGCCAGCTGCATGTCGCTGGCGCCGGGCTGCACCCCTTCTTCACGCAGGTAACGCAGCGCCGCTTCCAGCCGCGCGCCGCGGATTTCGCCCTGGCTGGCGACGAAACTGGCCGCATCCGAGCGCGCCGGCACCAGCTTGGAATCGGTGACGGAGGAGATGAGATCGCTGGTGCCATCGACGGTGGCGGACAACGCATCGCCGATCTGGTCGAGGGTCGCGACGAAGCTGGAGGCGAAGGTCGGCGTGGTGATGAGCAGCGAGCAAAGGAGGATGAGGCGGCGCATGGCGATGTCTCGGAAAGCGGCGATGCGAAGGATCGCCCGGCAGCTTCAGACTAGCGCAAACGAGGCGGGTTCCGGCGCGGAGTGGCGCGGGTTGCGTTTCAGGGCATTGCGCGGTTCAGCAGGAACTCGCCCTGGATTTCGACTGCGCAGATACAAAAAACCCGTCGGCATTGTCGGCGACGGGTTTTCTGTTCGGCACGCTTTCGCGTGTCACGCGCTTACGCGGCATCCACTCAGCGCCAGAACGGCTTGTTCAGCTCGGAGAAACGCTGTGCTTCGCTGATACCGGCGTCGGCGAGCAGGCGGGAATCCAGACGCGCCAGCTGATGACGGCTGGCTATGCGGCGCTGCCATTGCAGGAGGTTGGCCAGCAGGCGAAGCGGCATTGCCGATTTCGAGGAGACTTGTTGAGTGTTCAGTTCGGAACTCAGGGTGCGTTCCATGATGACTTCCTTCCGCATTCGGCGGGTTTGGTTAATTTCTGAGGTAAATGATGCGCCCTGGTAAGAGATCCCTGTAGTCACAGTTACCCGAAATTGTGCTGGTTTTAACGGTTTCACCCCGAAACTGTTATGTTACCGAATGCCGCAACTGTTCCGGTAATGCTCTCTGTTGGTGCGATATTTCTACCCAAATGACTCGCTTCGCACGCTTAAGTGACATGCGACCAGTACAGTTTCATCGATCTTTTAGAGCACAGTTCTGAATGAAGCTCTTTTGCCAGAGTTTTCTATTGCCTTAATCGAAAAGGCCAGTGGTATACCCTAAAAAACAGAGAATAGTGTTTCTAGTGCCTGGAGCCGGCACAGTACAGCCGGTATTTCTCCCGCCGACGCACCTGCCATCCATAGCGATCACTACGACGCTAAGCCCTCCAATGACCTGTTCCTCCGACCGAACGAAAAACGCCCCGCGGGCGCGAGCCGGCGGGGCGTCTGGTAACGCGGGGGTTTAGTCCACCGCTTTGACCATGTCCTCGATGACCTTCTTGGCGTCGCCGAAGACCATCATGGTCTTGTCCAGGTAGAACAGTTCGTTATCCAGGCCGGCATAACCGCTGGCCATGGAGCGCTTGTTGACGATGATCGTCTTGGCCTTGAAGGCTTCGAGGATCGGCATCCCGGCGATCGGCGATTTCGGATCGTTCTTCGCCGCCGGGTTGACCACGTCGTTGGCGCCGAGCACCAGCACCACGTCGGTCTGCCCGAACTCGGCGTTGATGTCCTCCATCTCGAAGACCTGCTCGTAGGGCACCTCGGCCTCCGCCAGCAGCACGTTCATGTGACCGGGCATGCGCCCGGCCACCGGGTGGATCGCGTACTTCACGGTGACGCCGTTGTGGGTCAGCTTCTCCACAAGCTCCATCAGCGCGTGCTGCGCGCGGGCCACCGCCAGGCCGTAGCCAGGGACGATGATCACGCTGTCGGCATTCGACAGCAGGAACGCGGCATCGTCGGCCGAGCCGGATTTCACCGGGCGCTGCTCGCTGCTGCCCGCGGCCGGACCGGCGTCGGCCGAGGAGCCGAAGCCGCCGAGGATGACATTGAAGAACGAGCGGTTCATCGCCCGGCACATGATGTAGGAGAGGATCGCGCCGCTCGAGCCCACCAGCGAACCGGCGATGATCAGCATCGAGTTGTTCAGCGAAAAGCCGATACCCGCGGCCGCCCAACCGGAATAGCTGTTGAGCATCGACACCACCACCGGCATGTCCGCGCCACCGATGGGGATGATGATCAGCACGCCGATGACGAAGGCGAAGATCAGCATCAGGCTGAACGCCACCAGGTTGCCGGTGAACATGTAGGTCACGCCGAGCACCAGGATGGCAATGCCGATCACCAGGTTGATCATGTGCTGACCGGGGAATTGCACCGGCGCCCCCTGGAACAGGCGGAACTTGTACTTGCCCGAAAGCTTGCCGAAGGCGATCACCGAACCGGAGAAGGTGATCGCACCGATGGCAGCGCCGAGGAACAGCTCCAGGCGGTTGCCGACCGGAATCGGGTCGCTGATGCTGGCGACGATGCCCAGCGACTGCGGCTCGACCACGGCGGCGACGGCGATGAACACCGCGGCCAGGCCGATCATGCTGTGCATGAAGGCGACCAGCTCGGGCATCTTGGTCATTTCGACGCGCTTGGCCATGATCGAGCCGGCGCTACCGCCGACCAGCAGGCCGACGATGACGTAGCCGATGCCGGCAGTCGCCAGCTCGGCACCGAGCTTGTAGATCAGCGCCACGGTGGTGAGTACCGCCAGGCCCATGCCGAGCATGCCGAAAAGGTTGCCGCGCCGCGACGTGGTCGGGTGCGAAAGGCCCTTGAGGGCCTGGATGAAGCAGATCGAAGCGATCAGGTAGAGAACGGTGATCAGGTTCATGCTCATGGTTCAGTGCTTCCCTGCTTCGGCTTTCGGGGCCTTTTTCTTGAACATTTCCAGCATCCGCCGGGTGACCAGGAAGCCACCGAAGACGTTGACCGCGGCCAGGGCCACGGCCAGGGTGCCCATCGTCTTGCCCAGCGGCGTGACGGTCAGCGCGGCGGCGAGCATGGCGCCGACGATGACGATGGCGGAAATCGCGTTGGTCACCGCCATCAGCGGAGTGTGCAGCGCGGGAGTGACGTTCCAGACCACGTGGTAGCCGACATAGATCGCCAGCACGAAGATGATCAGGTTGTAGATGCCGTCGGAAATCAGGTCCATCGGGGTGATCCTTTTCTGAGTGGGCTCGTTCCCTCTCCGCGGAGAGGGGCCAGGGGCGAGGGTTCGGCGCAGCGCCGTCCGCAACCGCCCTTCGGGCTCCCTCTCCCGCAGGAGAGGGCCGTCTTCATTTGTTGACGCGCACCGCTTCGCCGCCCTTGCACATGAGGCAGGCCGCGACGATGTCGTCTTCCAGGTTGATGTGGAACTGGCCGTCCTTGTCGAGGACCAGCTTGAGGAAGTCGAGCAGGTTGCGCGAATACAGCGCAGAGGCGTCCGCCGGCACCTGGGTCGCCAGGTTGGCGTAGCCGATCAGCGTCACGCCGTGCTTGACCACCACCTGATCGAGCTCGGTCAGCGGGCAGTTGCCGCCTTGCGAGGCCGCCAGGTCGATGATCACCGAGCCGGGCTTCATCTCCTGCACGGTGGCTTCCTGCAGCAGCGTCGGCGCCTGGCGGCCGGGAATCAGCGCGGTGGTGATGATGATGTCGGCCTGCTTGGCGCGTTCGTGCACGGCCTGCGCCTGACGCTGCATCCACGAGGCCGGCATCGGCCGCGCGTAGCCGCCGACACCCTGGGCGCACTCGCGCTCCTCGTCGGTCTCGAAGGGCACGTCGACGAACTTGGCGCCGAGGGACTCGATCTGCTCCTTCACCGCCGGACGCACGTCCGAGGCCTCGATCACCGCACCCAGGCGGCGCGCGGTAGCGATCGCCTGCAGGCCGGCGACACCGGCGCCGAGGATCAGCACGCGCGCGGCCTTCACCGTACCGGCGGCGGTCATCAGCATCGGCATGAAGCGCGGGTAATGGTTGGCGCCGAGCATCACCGCCTTGTAGCCGGCGATGTTGGCCTGCGACGACAGCACGTCGAGGCTCTGCGCGCGCGAGGTACGCGGCGCGGCTTCCAGGGCGAAGGCGGTCAGCCCGCGCGCTGCCATCTTGCCGATGGTCTCGTTGCTGAACGGATTGAGCATGCCGATCACCACGCCGTTGGCGGCGAACATCGGCAGCTCGTCGTCGCTGGGTGCCAGCACCTTGAGCACGATGTCCGCGGCGAAGGCTTCGGCGGCGGTGCCAATGCTTGCACCCACCGCCTCGTAGGCGGCGTCCGGCAGGCTGGCGGCGACGCCCGCGCCGCTCTGGATAGTCACCCGATGGCCCTGGCCGATCAGCTTCTTGACGGTTTCCGGAGTCGCCGCGACGCGGGTTTCTCCAGCATGGGTTTCGAGGGGAACACCGATATGCACTGACCAATCTCCTGCGATCATTGTTATGACAGGCGCTGTTTACCGCCGAATCGCACCGGCAGCACATCCCGTGCCGCAAGCGAAACGGCGGGGCGCGGCATTTTGCAACTGAACCGCGACACCCATCAAGAAGTTATGAAGGGCTGTCGCGGCAATAACTACAAGTCACGGTTTGACCCGGCATTTCCCTTTCAGGCCACAGCCCACGGGCCATGCAGCCTGTAGCGTCTAAACGGTTTCGTCGGCGGGAGCGGCCCATGGGCGAATCGAATGCTCTGCCATCAGTCGGTTTTTCGTCTGAACCGCCACGAGGTCCGCCGCACCTGCGACACAGCGTCGCCGGGAAGATGTAGCAAACACGACAGAACGCTACATGGTCAGCTGTTCCATACCAGACACACCTGCTCGAGTGCCGGGCGCGCAACTTGCTACCCTTGCCGGACGCTACGACGGAAACCCCGACGATGATCCGCCCTGCCCCTTCGACACGTGATACGGAACGCTCGCAGGCCCTGGTCCGCCTGGTGCTGTCCAGCATCGCGACGCTCTACGTGATGCTGCTTTACCTCACTGGCTATCTGGTCGAGGCGCAGCTGCGCAGCATCCTGATCTACAACGCCGCCTTTCTCGTGGCGTCCTTCGCCCTGATCGCCTGGATCGTGCGCAAGCCGGGCGTCAAACCGGTGCGACGGCTGCTGGCGATGGTTCACGACTACGCCGCGATCACCTTCGCGATGATCATCGGCGGCGAGGCGATGCTGCCGGTCTACGGTGCGCTGCTCTGGGTCACGGTGGGCAACGGCATGCGCTACGGCACGCGCTACCTGACACTAGCGACGGGCCTGGCGCTGCTGTCGATCGGCGTGATGGCGCTGCTGTCGCCGTACCTCTGGCAAAACCCCTTCGTGCCGCTGACGCTGCTGGTGACCACCTTCATGGTCCCGGCCTACGCGCACGTCCTGCTGACCCGCACGCGCCAGGCGTCGGAGCAGGCGCAGACGGCGAGCCTGGCCAAATCGCGCCTGCTCGCCCAGGCCAGTCACGACCTGCGCCAGCCGATCCACTCCATCAGCCTGTTCACCGCCTGCCTGCGCGACGCCCGGCTGGGCGACGAGGAGCGTCGCATGGTGGACAACATCGACCGCTCGCTGCTGAGCGTGGAACAGCTGTTCCGCTCGATCCTCGACGTCTACACCCTGGACAACGGCCAGGTGGTGCCGAGCGCCGAGGTGCTGGCGATGGACGAGGTGCTCGCCGGGCTGGTCCGGCAGAACACCGAGGCCGCGCGCTGGGCCGGTGTAACGATCAAGGTCCGCCCGAGCCGCTGCCACGTGCGCTGCGACCCCGCGCTGCTCGGCACGCTGCTGCAGAACGTGCTCTCCAACGCGCTGAAGTACGCGCCGGGCAAGGCGCTGCTGATTGGCTGCCGGCGCCGCGACGGCGGCCTCGCCATAGAAATCCACGACCGCGGTCCGGGCATCGATGCGCAGGACCTGCCGCACCTGTTCGACGAGTTCTACCGCGTCCGCCGCTCGCGCGACCATGACGTGGAGGGCGTCGGCCTCGGCCTCTCGATCGTCAATCGCATCGCCGACATGCTCGGCCTCGGCGTGCGTATCCGCTCGCGCCCCGGACATGGCACCAGCGTCGCCATCGAGGGCCTGCCGCTGAGCCGTGCGGACCAGTACCGACCCGCGCAGAACGAGGGCTCCAACCGGCGCCTGCTCACCGGCCTGCGCGTGCTGCTGATCGAAGACGACCGCGACGTGCTGCTGGCCACCGCCACGCTGCTGCAGAAATGGGGGTGCGAGGTACACAGCGCCACCTCGGCGCTGGACATCACGGCGGACTTCGATCTGGTGATCACCGATTTCGATCTCGGCCGC
Organism: Pseudomonas sp. PS02288; assembly: GCF_029959715.1. Taxonomy (NCBI): domain Bacteria; kingdom Pseudomonadati; phylum Pseudomonadota; class Gammaproteobacteria; order Pseudomonadales; family Pseudomonadaceae; genus Pseudomonas; species Pseudomonas sp. PS02288. Next base: position 80,371 of record NZ_JASCPA010000011.1, read on the forward strand.
AGCATGTCCGGCGCCGACTGCATCAACTACCTCAACCGCCTGCACGGTCGCCGCGTGCCGGCGATCGTGATCACCGGGCACGACGTGCGAAAGGCGCAGCAGGCGTTGAACGACAGCCAGGTGCCGGTGCTGGCGAAGCCGGTACGGCCGGCGGAGCTGCGTTCGATGCTGTTGGCGCTGAAACTCGACCTGCAGGCGCAGTCGGCCTGATCAGCGCCGCACGAGCAGCCCGGCACTGGCGCCGAGCGCCGCGGCGGCGCTACGGCTGGCGACGCCGAGCGACTGCAGCAACGAGGAGACGTGCAGGCGCGCGGTGAAGGGCGATATGTCCAGCTCGCGGGCGATTTCCTTGTTCGACAGGCCGGCGGTGAGCAGCCGCAGCACCTCCTGCTGGCGCGGCGTCAGGCCTTGCACACGCGCCCGCTCCGGGCTCTGCCCGAGAATCCCGCCGCGGACGTAGCGAACCACGAACTCCCCCGCGCGGATCGCCAGGATCGCGTCGCCGATCTCGTCCGGTGGCAGCGACTTGCCGACGAAGCCGTCGGCACCGGCCGCCATCACCTGATCGATCTGCGCCTCATCGTCGATCATGGAAACGATGATGATCGAGGAGCGATTGAATTCCTGACGCAGCGAGCGGATCGACGCCGGCACGCTCAGGCCGGGAAACATCAGGTCGAGGATCAGCACTTCCGGCGGCGCCTGGCGGGCCAGCGCCAGCACGGCGTCCAGGTTGGCGGCCTCCTCGATGTGCGCCGCGGGCATCATCCGGCGGACGATGCGCGACAGCCCTTCGCGGAAAATCGGATGGTCGTCGGCGACGATGATGCGTTCCATGCGACGGGTTCCTGCTGGAAATCGGCGCGCCCCGCTGGGCCCGGTGCGGCCATGGTAGCCGCGTCGCGGCCGCGCCGGACAGCGGCGCGACGCGTGGCCGGCGGTCAGTAATCGAAGCGCGAGACAACGCCCTTACGCAGGTAGATGGTCAGCAGAGAGGCCTGCGGCGCAGGCGCGGCGGCGCCGTTATTGGCGACCGCATTGACCAGGCCGTTACCCTGGCCGCTGAGCATCGAGTCGGCCATGCCGAGCACGTCGGAACCGTATTCGCTCTTCGCCGCGGTGTTGTTCAGGCGGCGCTTGAGACTCGCCGGCAGCGAATCCATCAGGCTGTTGGAGGTGCCGGCGCTGGCCTGCCGGCGGTAGGTCCAGCGTTCTTCGCCGGTACCCGACACGCTGCGCGAATCCGGGGCGCCGAAGCGGTTGATCACGTCGCTGGAGCTGGTCTTGCCGGAAACCAGGTTCTGATTGATGTAGGTGACGTCGAATTTCTGCGAAGCCTGGGTGGCCTGTTGCTGGCCGGGCGCAGCGCAGCCGGTCAGTGCGAGACCTAGGGCGACGAGAGCGAAGGCTTTCATGTTCTCCTCCTGGGGACGGACGATTGTCGTTATGAGCCCACCTGAGGCGCCGGCCGCTCTGAGGCGGCAGACGTTCGGGCTGGGTGGAACGCTAGTTCCGGGGAGGGGATGAACCAATAGTACGGATGTACAGGCGGCCTTTGGCCATCAGCGCGACGGCGTCTCGCGGTAATCGCGGGCCTGCTCCAGCAGCCAGTCGCGGAAGGCGATCAGCGCGGCGGACTCCACCTTGCGCTCGGGAATCATCAGGTAATAGGCCTTGTCGCTGAGGCAGGCGTGTTCCTTAGCGATCACCAGGCGGCCCTCGGCCAGCTCACGCTGGATCAGGAACGGCGGGATCAAAGCCACACCCATCGCATGCTCGGCGGCCTGGGCGAGCATGGAAAACAACTCGTAGCGCGGCCCGCCGAGGTCCCCCGCGACGTTCATGCCCAGCGACCCGAACCACTGGCGCCAGGCGTAGGGCCGGGTGGTCTGCTGCAGCAGCGGCAGGCGGGCGATCTGCGCCGCGCTCAGTTCGCCACGGCCTTCGAGCAGTTCCGGGCTGCACACCGGCAGCGAGTTCTCCGGCATGAGGTAATGCGACTGGGTGCCCGACCAGTTGGCGTCGCCGAAGTAGATCGCCGCGTCGAAGGCGGTGTCGGCGAAGAGGAACGGCCGCGTGCGGTTGGTCAGGTGCACGGTGACTTCCGGGTGCAGGCGCTGGAAGGCCTTCAGCCGCGGCAGCAGCCACTGCGTGCCGAAGGTCGGCACCAGCGCCAGTTCCACGGCCTGGTTGCCCTGCTGGCCCATCACCGCCAGGGTGTCGCGCTCCACCGCATCGAGCTGCGCCGCCACCCGCCGGGAATAGGCGAGCCCGGCCTCGGTGAGCCTGACCCCGCGTCGCGAGCGGCGAAACAGCGCGACCCCGAGGAACTGTTCCAGCGTGCCGATCTGCCTGCAGACCGCGCCCTGGGTCAGCGACAGTTCCTCGGCGGCGCGGGTGAAACTCTCGTGGCGGGCCGAGGCCTCGAAGGCGATCAACGCCGCGGTGCTGGGAATCTTCCGGCGCATCTATGCGAAGCCCTCACTGATCAGCCACTTATTGACCGGTTGAAACTATCCCGGAGTGAGGTATTCGCACAATGGCCTGCGAAATCCTCGTTTGTCAGTCCGCTCTGGGCTGCCTAGGCTAGAACCCATGACGGCCTGCGTGGGCGGTGGCTGAAGCCCTCCGCGCGCAGGCCCCCTTCACTCCCGCACGAGGACGTTTTCATGGCCGGCAAGGCAAGCTTCAACTGGATCGACCCGCTGCTGCTCGATCAGCAACTCAGCGAAGAAGAACGCATGGTCCGCGACAGCGCCCAGCAGTTCGCCCAGGACAAACTGGCGCCGCGCGTGCTGGAAGCCTTCCGCCACGAAAAGACCGACCCGGCGATCTTCCGTGAGATGGGTGATACCGGCCTGCTCGGCGCCACCATCCCCGAAGCCTACGGCGGCAGCGGGCTGAACTACGTGTGCTACGGGCTGATCGCCCGCGAGGTGGAGCGCATCGACTCGGGCTACCGCTCGATGATGAGCGTGCAGTCCTCGCTGGTGATGGTGCCGATCTTCGAATTCGGCAACGAGGCGACCCGGCAGAAATACCTGCCCAAGCTGGCCAGCGGCGAGTACATCGGCTGCTTCGGCCTGACCGAGCCGAACCACGGCTCCGACCCAGGCTCGATGATCACCCGGGCGAAGAAGGTCGACGGCGGCTATCGCCTGACCGGTAGCAAGATGTGGATCACCAACAGCCCAATCGCCGACGTGTTCGTGGTCTGGGCCAAGGACGACGCCGGCGAGATCCGCGGCTTCGTGCTGGAAAAGGGCTGGGACGGCCTGAGCACACCGGCGATCCACGGCAAGGTCGGCCTGCGCGCCTCGATCACCGGCGAGATCGTGATGGACAACGTGTTCTGCCCGGAAGAGAACGCCTTCCCCGACGTGCGCGGCCTGAAAGGCCCGTTCACCTGCCTCAATTCCGCGCGCTACGGCATCAGCTGGGGCGCACTGGGCGCCGCCGAGTTCTGCTGGCATACCGCGCGCCAGTACACCCTTGACCGCCAGCAGTTCGGTCGCCCGCTGGCGGCCAATCAGCTGATCCAGAAGAAGCTGGCCGACATGCAGACCGAAATCACCCTGGCGCTGCAAGGCTGCCTGCGCCTGGGGCGGATGAAGGACGAAGGCACCGCGGCGGTGGAGATCACCTCGATCATGAAGCGCAACAGCTGCGGCAAGGCGCTGGACGTCGCCCGCCTGGCCCGCGACATGCTCGGCGGCAACGGCATCTCCGACGAGTTCGGCATCGCCCGGCACCTGGTCAACCTCGAGGTGGTGAACACCTACGAAGGCACCCACGACGTGCATGCGCTGATCCTCGGCCGCGCGCAGACCGGTATCCAGGCGTTCTTCTAGGCCACCCCGCGCACGTGTAGGAGCGAGCTTGCTGGCGATCCGTGCCCGCCGATCGTTTCTCACCCACCAGCCTGCATCCCTTGGTGGATGGATAAAGCGCCATCCACCCTACGAGGAGCTTCATCATGCCCGGCGCGTTGTCCCACATCCGTGTACTCGACCTGTCCCGCGTGCTCGCCGGGCCCTGGGCCGGGCAGATCCTCGCCGACCTCGGCGCCGAGGTGGTCAAGGTCGAGCGCCCCGGCGTCGGCGACGACACCCGTCACTGGGGCCCGCCGTTCCTGCGCGATGAGGCCGGCGAGAACACCGCCGAGGCCGCCTACTATCTCTCGGCGAACCGCAACAAGCAGTCGCTGACCCTGGACTTCACCCAGCCCGAAGGCCAGCGCATCGTCCGCGAGCTGGCGGCCAAGGCCGACGTGGTACTGGAGAACTTCAAGGTCGGCGGGTTGGCCGCCTACGGGCTGGACTATGCGACGCTGAAAACGCTGAACCCGCGGCTGATCTACTGCTCGATCACCGGCTTCGGCCAGACCGGCCCCTACGCCAAACGCGCCGGCTACGACTTCATGATCCAGGGCCTCGGCGGGCTGATGAGCCTGACCGGGCGCAGCGACGACGAAACCGGCGCCGGCCCGGTGAAAGTCGGGGTGGCCCTGACCGACATCCTCACCGGGCTCTACTCGGCGGTCGCGGTGCTCGCCGCGCTGAACCAGCGCGAGCGCAGCGGCCTGGGCCAGCACATAGACATGGCGCTGCTCGACGTGCAGGTCGCCTGCCTGGGCAACCAGGCGCTGAACTACCTGACCACCGGCGTCGCGCCGAAACGCCTGGGCAACGCGCACCCGAACATCGTGCCCTACCAGGATTTCCCCACCGCCGATGGCGACTTCATCCTCACCGTTGGCAACGACGGCCAGTTCCGCAAATTCTGCGAAGTCGCCGGACACCCCGAGTGGGCGGACGATCCGCGCTTCGCCAGCAACCGGGCGCGGGTCGCCCACCGTGGAGAACTGATCCCGCTGATCCGCCAGGCCACGGTGTTCAGGACCACTGCCGAATGGGTCGCCGCGCTGGAGCAGGCCGGCGTGCCTTGCGGGCCGATCAACGACTTGGCTCAGGTGTTCGCCGATCCGCAGGTGATCGCCCGTGGCCTGCGCGTCGAGCTGCCGCATCCGCTGGCCGGCAGCGTGCCGCAGGTGGCCAGCCCGATCCGCCTCTCGGAAACCCCGGTGGAATACCGCAACGCCCCGCCGTTGCTCGGCGAGCACAGCGAACAGGTGCTGCGCGAATGGCTGGGGATGGCGGCGAGCGAAGTGTCGGCGCTGCGCGAGCGCGGTGTGCTCTAGCGGTCTGGTTTGCCCGACGTAGCCTGGTATCGGTGCGCATGGCGCACCCTACGTCTTGCCAGCGGCCCCCGTAGGGTGCGCCGCGCGCACCGTTAACCGACGAAAACCCAAAACACCCAACAGCGTTTGCGCCACGAGGCGTCGTGCGGCCGTGGAGCCGAGCCGTCGCAGGGCGCGCCGCGCGCACCGTTACGCGATGGAGACGAAAACGCCCGGCGGATGCCGGGCGTTTTGCCTGCAACGGGTGACGTCAGTTGGCGCTGGCCACCGGCACCAGCGGCGCGGTGCGTTCCTGCCAACCGCCACCGAGGGCCTTGTACAGGTTCACTTCGCTGGTCAGCTGGGCGAGACGGTCACCGATCATGTTCTGCTGCACGCTGAACAGCTGGCGCTGTGCATCGAGCAGGATCAGGTAGCTGTCCACGCCACCGCGGTAACGGCGATCGGCGAGTTTGTAGTAGTCCTCGGTGCTGGCCACCAGTTGACGCTGGGCCTCGAGCTGCTCGCGGTAGGTCTGCCGCGCGACGAGACCGTCGGAGACTTCCTGGAACGCGGTCTGGATGGTTTTCTCGTAGTCCGCCACTTCGATGTTCTTGGCGATCTCGATGGCATCCAGGCTGGCGCTCAGGCTACCGGCGGTGAAGATCGGCAGGTTGATCTGCGGCTCGAACAGCCAGGTCCCCGAGCCGCCGTCGAACAGGCCGGACAGCTGGCTGCTCGCCGTACCGGCGTTGGCCGTCAGCGTGATGCTCGGGAAGAACGCCGCGCGGGCGGCGCCGATCACCGCGTTGGCGGCCTTCAGGTTGTGCTCGGCGGCAAGGATGTCCGGGCGCCGCTGCAGCAGTTCGGAAGGCAGGCCGGCCGGGACTTCCGCCAGCTGCACGGCGTACAGGTCGTCGTCCGGCTGCAGGTTCTGCGGCAGCGGACCGCCGAGCAGCAGGGCCAGCGCGTTGCGGTCCTGGGCGACCTGGCGGCGGTACTGCGCGACGCTGACGCGCGCGCTGTCCACCGAAGTGCGCGCCTGGCGCAGGTCCAGCGCCGAGCTGGCGCCGACGTCGAAGGTGCGCTGGCTCAGCTCGTAGGTGCGCTGGTAGGTGCCCAGCGTGTCGTTGGCGAGCTTGAGCAGCGCCTGGTCCGCCTGCAGGGTGAACCAGGCGTTGGCGACGCTCGCCACCAGGCTGATCTGCGTGCTGCGCTGCGCTTCGGCGGTGGCGAAGTACTGCTCCAGCGCCTGTTCGTTGAGGCTGCGCAGGCGCCCGAAGAGGTCCAGCTCCCAGGCACTGATGCCGACGGTGGCGCTGTACTGGCTGCTGATGGACGCCCCGTCCGAGCGCGACAGGTCGGCCGGCAGGCGCTGGCGTGTGGCGCCGCCGCCGACGCTGACCTGCGGATACAGCTCGGCACGCTGGATGCGGTACTGCGCGCGGTAGGCATCGACGTTCAGCGCGGCGACGCGCAGGTCGCGGTTGTTCTGCAGGGCGCTGCTGATCAGCAGTTGCAGGTCGGCGTCCTGGAAGAACTCGCGCCAGCCCAGCTCGGCGGCGGGCGTGCCGCCGGCGGTGTTGGACTCCGGATAGACGTCGCCGGCCGGGTAGGCCGCGTCCACCGGTGCCGCGGGGCGCTGGTAGTCGGGGATCAGCGAGCAACCCGTCAGGGCGCTGAGCAGCGCCAGGCTCAAGAGAGACTTTTTCATTGCTCGGCCTCCTCGCTCGTGGCCTTCGGACGTTTGTCCTTGGCTATCGAGCTGACCATTACGTAGAACAGCGGCACCCAGAAGATCGCCAGGACGGTGGCCGACAGCATGCCGCCGATCACCCCGGTACCGATCGCGTGCTGGCTGCCCGATCCGGCGCCGTTGGAGATCGCCAGCGGCACCACGCCGAGGATGAACGCCAGCGAGGTCATGATGATCGGCCGCAGACGCAGGCGGCAGGCCTCGATCGCCGCCTCGGTCAGGGATTTGCCCTGCTCGTGCAGCTCCTTGGCGAACTCGACGATGAGGATCGCGTTCTTCGCCGCCAGACCGATGGTGGTCAGCAGCCCGACCTGGAAGAACACGTCGTTGGACAGGCCGCGCCAGCTGGTGAACAACAGCGCCCCGATGATCCCCAGCGGCACCACCAGCATCACCGAGAACGGAATCGACCAGCTCTCGTAGAGCGCCGCCAGGCAGAGGAATACCACCAGCAGCGACAGCGCGTAGAGCGCCGGAGCCTGCGAGCCGGACAGCCGTTCCTCGTAGGACAGGCCGGTCCAGGAATAACCGATACCGTCAGGCATCTCCTTCATGATCTCCTCGACCGCCGCCATCGCCGCGCCGGTGCTCTGGCCGGGGGCAGGCTCGCCGAGGATCTCGATCGCCGACACGCCGTTGTAGCGTGACAGCTTCGGCGAACCGTAGATCCAGCGGCCGCTGGAGAAGGCGCTGAAGGGCACCATCTGCCCGTCGGCGTTGCGCACGTACCACTTGTTCAGGTCGTCAGGAGACATCCGTGCATTGGGCTGTCCCTGCAGATAGACCTTCTTCACCCGACCGCGGTCGATGAAGTCGTTCACGTAGCTGGACCCCCAGGCAATGCTCACCGTGTCATTGATATCCGCCAGGCTGACGCCATGGGCACGCGCCTTCTCGTCGTCGATCTCGAGCTGGTATTGCGGCTCGTCGGCGACGCCGTTGATGCGGGTGCGAGCGAGCGCCGGATTCTTCGACGCGAGCGCCATGAACTTGCCGGCGGCCTGATTGAGGGCCTCGTGACCGACACCCGCCTGATCCTGCAAGTAGAAGTCGAAGCCTGTGGCGTTGCCCAGTTCCAGCACCGCCGGCGGGGCGAAAGCGAACACCATGGCATCGCGGAAGGCGAAGAAATGCGCCTGCGCGCGCCCGGCGAGGGAGAACACGTCGTTGCCCTTGTCGGTGCGGTCCGCCCAGGGCTTGAGCATGATGAAGGCCATGCCCGAACTCTGCCCGCGGCCGGCGAAGTTGAAGCCCGTCACGGTGAACACCGAACTGACCGTGCTCGATTCATCCTTGAGCAGGTACTCGCGCATCTGGTCCACCACCGCCTGGGTGCGCTCCGCGGTCGAACCGACCGGCGTCTGTACCTGGGCGAACAGCACGCCCTGGTCTTCCTCGGGAAGGAACGCGGTGGGAATACGGGTGAACATCCAGACCATGATGCCGACGATCACCAGGTACATCAGCAGGTAGGGCGCCTTGTGCCTGAGGATGGACCCCACGCTGCGTTCGTAGCGGTGCACGCCGCGCTCGAAGGAGCGATTGAACCAGCCGAAGAAGCCGCGCTTGCCTTCGCCGTGGTCACCCTTTTTCACCGGCTTGAGCAAGGTCGCGCAGAGCGCCGGAGTGAATACCAGGGCAACCAGCACCGAGAGCGCCATGGCCGACACGATGGTGATCGAGAACTGCCGGTAGATCACCCCGGTGGAACCGCCAAAGAACGCCATCGGCAGGAACACCGCGGAAAGCACCAGAGCGATGCCGACCAGCGCACCCTGGATCTGCCCCATGGATTTGCGAGTGGCCTCCAGCGGCGACAGGCCTTCCTCGGTCATCACCCGCTCGACGTTCTCCACCACCACGATCGCATCGTCCACCAGCAGGCCGATGGCCAGGACCATGGCGAACATGGTCAGCGTGTTGATGGTGAAGCCGCAGGCGGCGAGAACGCCGAAGGTTCCCAGCAGCACCACCGGCACCGCCAGGGTCGGGATCAGCGTGGCACGGAAGTTCTGCAGGAACAGGAACATCACCAGGAAGACCAGCACGATGGCTTCGCCCAGCGTGTGCACCACACCTTCGATGGAAGCGGACACCACCGGCGTGGTGTCGTAGGGAAACACCGCCTCGACGCCGGCCGGGAAGAACGGCTTCAGCCGATCGACGGTGGCGCGGATCGCCTTGGCGGTTTCCAGCGCGTTGGCGCCAGTGGCCAGCTTGATCGCCAGGCCCGACGCGGGGTTACCGTTGTACTGCGCGCTGATCGCGTAGTTCTCGCCGCCCAGTTCGACCTTGGCCACATCGCCGAGACGCACCTGGGAGCCGTCCGGGTTGACCTTGAGCAGGATCGCGCTGAACTGCTCGGCGGTCTGCAGGCGGGTCTTGCCGACGATGGTGGCGTTAAGCTGCTGGCCCGGTACGGCAGGCAGGCCGCCGAGCTGGCCGGAGGACACCTGAACGTTCTGCGCCTGGATCGCGGTGCGCACGTCCACCGGGGTCAGCTGGAAGTTGTTCAGCTTGGCCGGATCGAGCCAGATGCGCATGGCGTACTGCGCACCGAAGACCTGGAAGTCACCGACACCCTTGGTCCGCGAAATCGGGTCCTGGATGTTGGAGACGATGTAGTTCGCCAGGTCGTTCCTGTTCATGCTGCCGTCGGTCGAGACCAGGCCGATCACCATGAGGAAGTTCTTCACCGCCTTGGTCACCCGGATGCCCTGTTGCTGGACCTCCTGCGGCAACAGCGGGGTGGCGAGTTGCAGCTTGTTCTGTACCTGGACCTGGGCGATGTCGGGGTTGGTGCCCTGCTCGAAGGTCACGGTGATGGTCATGCTGCCGTCGGAGTTGCTCTCCGAGCTGATGTAACGCAGACCGTCGATGCCGTTCATCTGCTGCTCGATCACCTGCACCACCGTGTCCTGCACGGTCTGCGCCGAGGCGCCGGGATAGGTGACCTGGATGCCGACAGCCGGCGGCGCGATGCTCGGGTACTGGTTGATCGGCAGCTTGAGGATGGACAGGGCACCGGCGAGCATGATCACCAGCGCGATAACCCAAGCGAAGATCGGTCGATCGATAAAGAATCTGGACATATGGGGGCGAGCCTCTGCGCCTTACTGCTGACCCTGGTCGCCGTTGGCCGGCGCGGGTTTGGCGGAATTGCCCTGAACGTTGCTTGCCGGACCGGCCTTCACTTCGGCGCCGGCTTGAACATACTGCAGGCCTTCGGTAATGACCCGGTCGCCGGCCTTGAGGCCTTCGCTGACCAGCCACTGGTTACCGACGGCGCGGTCAGCCTTGAGTACACGGGTTTCGACCTTGTTCTCGGCGTTCACTACCATCGCGACCGCCTCACCTTTCGGATTGCGCGTCACGCCCTGCTGAGGCACCAGAATGGCCTCGCTGCGCACGCCGCCCACCAGCTCGGCATGCACGAACATTCCCGGCAGCAGCATGTGGTCTGGGTTGGGGAAGACCGCGCGCAGGGTCACTGAGCCGGTGCCCTCGTCGACGCTGACTTCGGAGAACTCGAGCGTGCCCTCGTGGGCGTAGGTGCTGCCGTCCTCCAAGGTCAGAGTAACCTTGGCGGCGTTTTCCCCGGCCTTCTGCAGCTGGCCGCTGTCGAGATCACGACGCAGCTGGAGCATCTGCTTGGACGCCTGGGTGACATCGACGTAGATCGGATCGAGCTGCTGGATGATCGCCATCGCATCGGCCTGGCCGGTGTTGACCAGCGCGCCCTCGGTCACCATCGAACGACCGATGCGGCCGCTGATCGGCGCCAGGACCTTGGTGTAGCGCACGTTGATACGCGCCTGCTCCAGCGCCGCTTCGGCCTCCAGCGTGGCGGCGCGCGCCTCGTCGTAGTCCTGGCGGCTGACGGCCTGATCGGCGACCAGCGCCTTGTAGCGGTCGGAACGCGAACGCGCCGATGCGAGCGTCGCCTCGGCGCTCTTGAGGGTCGCCTGGTAGGTGGCCGGATCGATCTGATAGAGCTGATCGTTGACCTTGACCTCGCTGCCTTCCTTGAACAGGCGCTTGAGGATGATGCCGCTCACCTGCGGACGCACTTCGGCGATGCGGAAGGCCGAGGTGCGGCCCGGCAGCTCGAAGGTGCTCGCGTAAGGCTGCGCCTGCAGCGTGACCACACCGACCTGAGGTGCGCTCGGTGCCTGCTTTGGAGCTTCCTGCTTGCCACAGCCGACGAGCACGAGGGCTGCTGCCAGGGCCGGAACCAGCGCACGCATGGCGTAGGGTGATCGCATGACTTTTCCTCACAAAATTGAGTAAACGACCGAACACGCCCGGGGCGGCTCGGCTGGGAAAACCTGGCTAAAGAGGGTGCGAGACCCCGGAAAGGGGGCGACGTCATTATTGATATCGGGTAACTTTAATTGCAGATAGTTGACATGATCAACTATATTTTCTCATCCCTTACTTTCCGGCCCGACGAATGTCCGAACCCGACCTGTCCCGCGCGCTGCGCTGGGTCTTCCTGAAGCTTCGGCGAAACATCCTGTCGAAATTCCAGGAAGCCGGCGTACCGCTGAACCCGCCCGATGCGCACATGCTGGAGATGCTCGAGATAGAGCCCGGCCTGAGTCCGCAGGACCTGGCGCGGCTGAGTGGCATCGACAAGGCCTACATCACCCGCCGCGTCCGCGAACTGGAAACCCACGGGTTGATCTGCCGCTGCCGCGACGAACAGGACCAGCGACGTTTTCGCCTGTACCTCAATCCCGACGGGTTGCAGACGATGAATCGCGCCCAGGAATTGATCCATCAGTGCGAGGAAGAGATGTTCGCGCCGCTGGACCCGGCGGACCGGCAGACGCTCACCACGCTGCTGGCCAAGTGCCTGAAGAAGGACGACGACACGCCGTCTCAGTAGGTTCCCCGCCGCGCCGGACGGCGCAGCGTGGTCAGGCCGCGCAGGCCCCCAGATACGCCTCGACATCCACTTCGTCCATCTGCTCGGCGTGCAGGTAGCGCGCGCCGTAGCGCAGGTGCAGGCCGGCGCGCAGGAACAGCGCGAACAGGTCCGCATCGATATGGCCCTTGTCGCGCAGGTTGGCGAGGATGCGGATCGACTCGGAGAGCGTCTTGGCTTTCTTGTACGGCCGGTCCGATGCCGTCAGCGCCTCGAAGATGTCGGCGATCGCCATGATCCGCGCCGGAATCGACAGGCTGTTGCGGTCCAGCTGCCGCGGGTAGCCGGTGCCCAGCAGCGTCTCGTGATGGGTGCCGGCGTACTCCGGCACGCGCTTGAGGTTGGCCGGCAGCGCCAGGTTCTCGAGCATCACGATGGTCTGGATGATGTGCTCGTTGACCTTGAAGCGCTCCTCCTCGGTCAGGGTGCCGCGGCTGATGCTCAGGTTGTAGAGCTCGCCATGGTTGTACAGGTGCTCGGGGACGTTGATCTTGAAGCCGTATTTCGGGTCCAGCGCCTTGCCCGGCGGGCGCGGCAGCAGGTGCGCCGGCTTGTCCGCGAGCAACTGTTCGACCGCCGGCAGCGGCTGCACCGGAACAGCCTGCAGGCGCTCGAGCTCGCCGTGCGAGAGCCCCAGGCGGTCGTCGAAGTGGCGGACCCAGCGGCGCTCGGAGAGGCTACGCAGCGCCTCGATGCGTTCCTCGGCCATCAGCTCGCCACCGATGTTGCATTCGGCGACGAGGGCGAAATCCGCGTGCAGCCGGGCGACCTCGTCCCGATGTCGCGCCTCCACCCGCGCCTCGTCCTCTCCCCCGCGCAGCGCTTCCAGGCGGGCGATGTCGGCATCGCGCAGCAGCACCTCGAAGCGCATGCGCACCTCGTGGATGCGGTTGTAGACGGTTTCCAGCTTGGTCGCCTTGTCCACCACGTGCTCGGGCGTGGTGATCTTGCCGCAGTCGTGCAGCCAGGCACCGATGCGGAACTCGCGCCACTCGTCGGCGCTGGCGAAGTTGAAATCGGCCAGCGGCCCTTCGCTGACCTTGCAGGCCTCTTCGGCGAGCATGATCGCCAGGTCCGGCACGCGCTCGCAGTGTCCGCCGGTGTAGGGGCTCTTGGCATCGATGGCGCCGGCGAGAATCTCGATCATCGAATCGATCAGAACCTTCTGCGCATCGATCAGGTTGTGGTTCTCCAGCGCCATCGCCGACTGCGAGGCGAGCGCCTCGACGAAGCTCAGGACCTGACGTGGAAAGGCGATCACATCGCCGCTCTGTGGGTCGATGGCGTTCATGAACTGCAGCACGCCGATCACCTCGCCCTGCCGCGGCGCCAGGGGCACCGTAAGCATCGACACGGTGTGGTAGCCGGACTCGCTGTCGTAGTGACGCGTGCCGCTGAGGTCGAAACGGGTCTCGCTGTAGACGTCGTCGATCAGCACCGCCTCGTTGTGCAGCGCCACGTAGGTGGACACGTGCTTTTCGTTGGGCGCGCCGCTGAGCGGGTCGTGCAGCGGAATCTCGAAGGACGGAAGCGCATCGTCCATCGAACGCAGCGCGAAGCGCAGGCTGTCGTGCTCGGTCTTCAGGTACATGGTCGCGGCATCGGCGTTACAGATGCGCTTGCCTTCGAGCAGGATGTGCCGCAGCAGCGCGGTGCGGTCGCGTTCGGACGAGAGCAGCAGGCCGTTCTCCACCAGGCTGGAAAGCTTGTGCTGGGTTTCCTGCAGGGTCCGGGTCTGACGCTGCAATGCGGCTTTCATCTCGGCATGGTTGCGGCTCAGGCTGTCCACCTCGAAGAACACCGACTCCTGCGGCAGCCTTCCGGAAAAGTCGAGATCGCGGATCAGCCGGGTGTCTTCGGCCAGGGTATCGATGGTGCGGTTCATGCTGCGGAAGCCGAACAGCACGGTGGGCAGCGTCACCAGCACGCAGAGGAACGAAAGCAGCAGCGCCTGCTTCGGATCGACGCCCAGATTCAGCGCCAGGATCGGCAGCATCTGCAGGACGAAGAATCCCGCCAGCAAGACCGTCCAGCTCTGGAATCTGAACTTGAATATCCATGATGTCATACTGCAATCTGCTCCTCATCGACGGCCCGTATTCTCTGGCCTGCAGCCTGGTGCTGCGGCGCGTTCGAGTTACGGGCCGTACTGCCGATGTCCGTCGTCGCGGACTCTGACCCACTCACTGGAGGTTATATGCTTTTCAATAAAAAGACCTCACCCCGCGCGCTCGCCGGCCTGTTCCTCGTCGCCTGCGTCGCCCACGCGGAACCCGGCGACAAGCCCATCGGCTACGTGATGAAAGTCAGCGGAGAAGCCTTCGTGGTGACCGACGGCGTCGCCCGGCCGGCGAGCGTCGGCATGCCGCTGCAGGTCGGCTCCAGCCTGCGTACCGGGCCAGCCGGCACGCTCGGCGTGACCTTCGAGGACAGTACGCTGATGTCCTTCGGCCCGAACAGCGAACTGAAGGTCGACGAATACCTCTACGAGCCAGCCAAGGGCGATCTCAAGCTCAACGCCAACATCAGCCGCGGGACGCTCAACTACATCTCCGGGGTGATCGCCAAGCTCAAGCCGGAAGCGGTCGAGGTGCATACGCCGACCGGCACCATCGGCGTGCGCGGCACGCACTTCCTGGTCAAGGTCGAGGAGGCAGGCCAATGATGACTCGCCTGTTCGGCCTGCTGCTGTTCGGCCTGCTCGCCAGCGGCTGCGCCAGCAAGCCTGCGTCCTACGTGGTGCTTATGGAAAGCCCGGATGGCAGCACCGGGGCGATCACCGTCAGTACCGCCCAGGGCACCACGCTGGTCAACCAGAAGCAGCAGGGCGTGATGCTCGACGGCAAGGCTGCCCAGACCGCCGTGCCGGTGGAGCCGCAGCGCATCGCGGCGGACTTCACCCCCGCGCTGAACGCGCAGCCGGCGCTGCCGGTGAGCTACCTGCTGTACTTCAAGTCCGGCGGCGCGGTGCTCACCGACGAATCCAAGCTGGCGCTGCAGGAAGTGCTGAAGACGATCATCTCCCGAGGGCCGTCAGCGGTGTCGGTGATCGGCCACACCGACACCGAAAGCGGCGCGGCGTGGAACGAGAAGATCGGCCAGAAACGCGCGGAAACCATCGCCAAGCTGTTGCGCGACAACGGCGTGCAGGTGCTGGAACTGGTGGTCACCTCCCACGGCGAACGCAACCTGCTGGTGAAGACGCCCGACGACACCGCGGAGCCGAAGAACCGCCGCGTCGAAGTGCTGGTCCGCTGACGCCCTACTTGCGCGTCATCGCCCACTGCGTGCCGCGTTCGCCGGCGCGCAGTCGGTGCACATGGAAAGCCACCAGACCGTCGCCCGGTCGCGTGGCATGCAGCGCCTCGAAGGCTTCCAGGGCGCCGGCCGGATCTTGCTCCAGCAGGGCGAAGGCCGCGTCGTACTGTTCATCTGCCGCCTCGCCGCGCAGCGGTTCGAACACCGCAACCGGCTCGTTCTTGCCTTTCAACACCACGCTTCCGACCGCCCGCATGGGTGCCCATGGGCAGTGCTCGCGGATCGCCACGGACACGCACAGCGTGGTGCCGATGTGCTGGTTCAGGCTTTCCAGGCGCGAGGCGGTGTTCACCGGGTCGCCCAGCGCGCGGTAGTCGAAGATCGCCGAGCCACCGAAATTGCCGACCACCACTTCGCCGCTGTGCACACCGATGCGCGTCAGCCCGAACGGCGTGCCGCGGGCTTGCAGGGCGGCCGCGTAGTCCTCGGTGAAGCGCTGGATGGTCTGGCCGCAAGCCAGCGCGCGGGCCGGGTGATCGGCCTGCTGCACGGGCGCGGAAAACATGATCGCCACGGCGTCGCCGACGATCCGGTCGAGGGTGCCGTCATGCGCGAAGGCGATGCGGATGATGCCCTCCAGGTAATCGTTGAGCAGGCCCACCGCCTCTTCCGCCGGCTGGCTCTCCATCAGCCGGGTGTAGCCGGTCAAATCGGTGAAGACGAAGCTGCACTGCTGCCGCTGGCCGCCCAGTTGCAACTGCCCGGGGTTCTTCATCAGGTGCGCCACCAGGTTCGGCGACACGTAGCGGGAGAACGCCTCGCGCACCCAGCGCTGCTCGCGCTCGGCGGCCATGTGCCGGACGATGCTGGCAACGATGAACACCACGCCCAGCCCGAGCGAGGGTACGAACAGGTCGAGCAGCAGCTGGTAGCGGGCGAACGCCAGCCATCCGGCGGCGCTCAACGCGAGCAGGATCGCGCCGCCGACCAGTGTCGACACCAGCGCGCGGCTGCGCAGGGCGAGCAGGCTGAGAAGTATCCCGCCGAGCAGCACCAGCACGGTTTCCACCGCCATCGCCCAATCGGGACGGGTCAGGTAGTCGCCGCCGAGCACCTGTTCCAGCGCCTGGGCATGCACCTCGACGCCCGGAATGATTCCGCCCAGCGGACTGAAGCGCAGGTCCTGCAGGCCCTGCGCCGAGGTGCCGATCAGCACGATGGCGCCGGCCAGCGCCGAGGCCGGAGCCTCGCCGGCCAGCACCTGCCAGGCCGGCAGGCTGCGCGACGGTCGATGCGCGGTGAAATGCACCCACATCTCGCCGCTGGCTGTGGTCGGAATGCGAGCGGCGCCGACCCCGACCTGCTCGATCCCGCTGTCCTCGTCGACCCGCAGCCGGTAGCTGCGCGCGCCCTGGCCGACCCGCAGCGCTTCCGCCACCAGCGACGGCAGCAGCGTGTCGCCAACCCGCAGGAACAACGGCACCCGGCGCACCACACCGTCGGCGTCGGGAAGAAAGGTCATGCTGCCGTTGCCGGCCGCCGCCCGTTGCAGCGCGGGCAGGGCCGAAACGGTGCCGCCGAACGCCGGCAGCCAGGGCAACGGCGAAGCCCCCTGCAGCACGCTGCCGAAGCGACTTGCCGGCAACTCGCCACGGGATTCGCCGCGCTCGGCGGCAAAGCCCAGCACCACGCCGCCGTTGCGCAGCGCGCCGGCGAGCACCTCATCGTTGTCCGGCAGTCGCGCCAGCTCGGCGCTCACGGCGGGAGGAAGAGGCGTGTCGCGCAGGAGTGCGGACGGCGAGGTGCGGTCGCGCTCGGCGAACAGCACGTCGAACACGATCGCCGCCGCGCCGGCCTGCTGCAGACGCTCCACCAGCTCCGCCACCCGCGTGCGCGGCCAGGGCCACTGGCCGATCCGCGCCAGGCTCTGCTCGTCGAGATCGACGATGCGCACCGGCGCGTCGCGGTAGACCCGCGGCTGCCAGCGCTGGTACTGGTCGAACACCGCATTGCGCACCGCCAGCAGGGGCAAGGGCTGGCTCAGGTACAGCGCGAGAACCGCGGCGATCGCCAGGAACGGCAACCACGGCAGCACGCGGTTGGGTTGGAAAGACGGCACCTGCGCTCACTCCCTGCGTTGAAGGCGTCCCTGTGTCCGGTTCAGCCGCAGGAGGCGCGGGTGATCAGGTCGGCGTCGTCGGTATCCAGGTTCAGCCGCTGGGAGTCGTATTCGAGCGTCACCGCGGTTCCCGGCCTGAGCACCCGAGCGCGCTGCGCGCCGGCTTGCAGGCGGGCCTGCTCGAGAACGGCGGGATTGACCGGATGCCCGATCAGCGACTGCACCGCGCTAGCCGTGCAGGTCTCGGCAGGAGGCGTGGCCGCGGGCTGCAACGCGGCGGACGGCGCCTCGTCATGGCTGGCACAACCGGCGAGCAGGGCGACAGGCAGCAGCCAGGCGCAATGGGTTTTCTTCGAAAGCATGCGGGTTCTCCGATGGACTGGAGGCCGAACCATACCAGCTCGGGGCGTCGGCGACAGCGTGGTCCGACCTGGCGCAATCGCCCGCGCGGAAACGACAAAGCCCCCGCAAGGCGGGCTTTTTCGTGGAACGGTGCAGGTCAGCGCGAGGCGGATG